>CAYZGY010000949.1:0-3247 GCA_964478085.1 uncultured Planctomycetia bacterium | reverse complement strand
CCTCTCCGATCAGGTGACGAAGACGGGCTTCAGTTTCCAGCACCATCCCGCCGTCTACCGGGCGATCCTTCACGAGCTCGGCTACGAGCGCTACGGTCTCTACGGAGGCGACTGGGGCGGCATCATCACGTTTCCGTGGGGGCACCAGTTCCCCGACGATCTCATCGGCATCAACATCAACTACATGGGGCAGCGTATGCGCGATGAGGTGCCCGAGGACGAGAAGCACCCGGATATCATCCGAGGCTTCGGGCTCCAGAACGCACCGATTCGTCCGCGCGATCCCGACAGCTTGAGATTCTGGAAGGCTGCCGAGAAGTTCTGGATGGCCGACTCGGGCTACAGTCACGTGAACATGACCGTGCCGCAGAGCTTCGCGCACCTCGTCGCTGATTCGCCGGCGGGCGCCGCGGCGTGGATCGTCGAGAAGTATCGTGCGTGGAGCGACTGGGACGAGCACTTCGAGGAGGTTTTCTCGAAGGACGAGCTCCTCACCAACATCATGCTCTACTGGATCAACAACACCTTCGGCACCGCGATCCGCATCTACTACGAGTCCCACAACAACCTCTGGAAGGTGAAGCCCGGTGATCGGATCGAAGTTCCGACGAGCGTGCTCTCCTTTCCGAAGGACATCGTTCCGCTGCTCGAGTCCCGTGCGAAGAAGTACTACAACGTGACCCGCTTCCGCGAGATGGAGCGGGGCGGCCACTACGGAATCTTCGAGCAGGCGGAGGAGTACGCCAAGGAGCTTCGGCTCTTCTTTCGAGAGTGTCCAAACCCGTGAGCTTTTCGATCTCCGATCTCGATCGCGCAGATGTCCTCGATCTCCTCCGTACGATGCTCGTCATTCGGCGAAGTGAGGAAGAGCTCGCACGAGCGCATCAGCGCGGGCTGATTCCCGGCGCGTGTCACACTTACGTCGGGCAGGAGGCGGTCGCGACGGGAGTCTGTGCTCAGCTGCGGACGGACGACGTCGTGTTCAGCACGCACCGTGGCCACGGACACGCGCTCGCGAAGGGGGTCGTTCCGCAGCAGCTCATCGCGGAGGTCTTCGGCCGTGCCACCGGATGCTCGGGAGGGCGTGGCGGCAGCATGCACCTCTTTTCGCCCGAGGTCGGTCTGATGGGCACGACGGGGATCGTCGGCCCCAATATCCTTCAGGCCGCGGGCGCCGGATACAGCTTTCGTGTTCTCGAGACGGACAACGTCAGCGTCGCGTTCTTCGGTGACGGTGCCGTCAACAATGGTGCGTTCCACGAGGGGCTCAACATGGCGTCGATCTGGGATCTTCCTGTGATCTTCGTCTGTGAGAACAATCATTACGCGACGGTGGTGCCGTTTTGGTACTCGAGCGGTATTCCCGAGGTCGCGTCGCGTGGAGTGGGTTACGGCGTGCCGGGGGTCAAGGTCGACGGCAACGACGTCCTCGCGGTCCGGGCCGCGGCCAGCGAAGCCGTCGAGCGAGCACGCACGGGGGGCGGAGCGACGCTCCTCGAGTGCCGAACCTATCGCACGCGCGCGCACGCGGAAGGCATGGGGGATCTCGGCTACCGGACCCAGGAGGAGGTCGACTCGTGGAAAGCGCGCGACCCGATCGATCTCCTGCGCTCCGCGATACTCGATGCCGAGATCGCGACGGATTCCGAGCTCGACGCGATCGGCGAGGAAGTCGACGAGCAGGTCCGTGAAGCGGCTCGGCTCGCTGAAGACGCGCCCTGGCCGAGCCCCGAGTCGTCGCGCGATCACGTCTACTCGTCGACCGATCCGAGGCTGCCGTGATGGCCAGCGAGCGAAAAGCGACCTTCCTGCAGGCAACCCTCGAGGCGCTCTCGGCCGCGATGGAGCGCGACTCGACGATCTTCGTTCTCGGCGAGGGGATCGGTGAGCGTGGGGGAAACTTCAACACGACGACGGGACTCTACGAAAAGCACGGACCACTCCGGCTCTGCGATACGCCGATCTGCGAGCGTGGATTCGTCGGCCTCGCGACGGGAGCGGCGATGGCGGGTTCGCGACCCGTCGTCGATTTCATGTTCTCGGACTTCATCCTCGACGCGGTCGGCGAGATCGTCAATCAGATCGCGAAGATGCAGTACATGTCGAACGGTCGCCTGAAGATGCCGGTGCTCTTGCGAGGTTGCATCGGCGTGGGGCACTCGTCTGCGACGCACCATTCGGGGAACTACTACCCGATGTACGCGCACTTCCCGGGACTGCGAGTCGTTGTCCCGTCGATGCCCGACGATGCGAAAGGGCTACTCGCTCACGCGCTTCGAAGCGACGATCCTGTGCTCTTCCTCGAGCACAAATCGCTGCTCGGTACGCGTTCGCACGTCCCCGAGGACGACTACGAGATCGAGTTCGGCAAGGCTCGCGTCGTTCGCGAAGGGAGCGACATAACCGTCGTCGCGGTCGCGTGGATGGTTCGCCAGGCGCTCTCGGTCTGCGAGTCTCTCGAGGCGGAGGGCATCTCGGTGGAGCTCATCGACCCGCGAACCCTCGCGCCTCTCGACAGCGCGACGATTCTCGACTCGGTCGCGAAGACGGGTCGCCTCCTCGTCGTCGACGAGACCTTTTCGCCGTTTGGTGTCGGCGCGGAGATTTGTACCATCGTGGCCGAGTCGGGATTCGACGATCTCGACGCGCCCGTCCGGCGGCTCCAGGGGGCGCACGTGCCGATTCCGTACAGTCCGGCGCTCGAGGGCAAAGTCGTGCCGGGACCGGTTGATATCGCTCAGGCGATTCGCGATCTGATCGACGAGTGACGACGAGACCATGGCGTTCGAAATCAAGGTACCGCGGTTCGGCTGGACGATGGAGACGGGAGTCTTCATCGCGTGGATCAAGTCGGAGGGCGAGTCCGTCGCGGAAGGCGATCCGCTCTTTACGCTCGAGGGAGACAAGGTGACCGAGGACGTCATCGCGGTCGACTCGGGGACTCTCCGGATCGCGAGTGATGCGCCTTCGCCGGGTGAGGAGGTGGACGTCGGTCGCGTAATCGGTCATCTCGTAGCCGAGGGGGAGGAGGTTCCGAGCGTTGCCCCAGTTCGTTCGTCGGCTCCTGCGATCTCGCCGAGGGCTGCGAGGCGCGCCGCCGAGCTCGGAGTCGAATGGCGCACGCTAGGGGGATCGGGGAAGACGGGGCGGATTCGCGAGCAAGACATTCTCCGAGCGGCCGATTCTCGAAAAGGGCCTGAACCGACCGAGATTTCGTCGACGAGCTCGCGAAAGATCATCGCCGAGC
>CAYZGY010000948.1:0-3254 GCA_964478085.1 uncultured Planctomycetia bacterium | reverse complement strand
GTGGCCCGTCGAAGATGGCTGGAATCTCCCGGCGGTTCTGGGCGCACGTCGCTGGTACCGCGAAAGGGCTCAGTACCTGCGTGAACAGTGGATGAAAGACGCCGTGCGCGCGATGGGCCAACCGGCAGCACACGGCTACTTTGTCCACGTCTACCTCAACGGCCTCTACTGGGGACTCTACAACCTGACGGAGCGCTGCACCGACTCCTTCCACTCCGAGCACTTCGGAGGTGAGCGCGAGGACTACGACGTCATCCGCGACTTCGCCGAGATTCACTCCGGAGACAAAGGCGCGTGGAACGAGCTCTTCGGTCTCGCATCGACCGGCGTTCAGACGAACGCTGCGTACTACCGTCTCGAAGGCAGGGACCCGCGGGGAGAACGCGACGAGAATCTTCCTGTCTACCACGATGTCGACAACCTCATCGACTACATGATCGTCCACATCTGCGCAGGCGCGGACGATTGGCCGAACCACAATTGGTGGGCAGGCCGACGGAGAGGTCCCGATAGCGGAGGCTTTCGTTTCTACCCCTGGGATCAGGAGATCAGCAACAACGACAACAACATCCACGGTTGGACGTCCTGGCGATCGCGCTACGAGCTCGTCAACGCGCCGAACTCCCCCGCCTACCTCTACGACGCTCTACGTCGAAACCTCCTGTTCCAACGACGCTTCGGTGATCGCGTCCATCGCCATCTCTTCTCCACTGGGGGTGCCCTGACTCCCGCGGAAAACGACCGACGGTGGATGGCGCGCGCCACCGAGATCGACCAGGCGATCGTCGGCGAGTCGGCACGCTGGGGAGATCACCGACGCGCTCACCCATATCGTCGGGAAACCGACTGGCTCACCGAGCAGGCGTGGATTCGCGACTACTGGAGCGAGATTCACCCGGTGCAGGTCGAGCGCTTTCGCAACGTCGGGCTGTATCCGCTCGTCGACGCGCCGTTTTTCACGACGCCGGCGGGCCGCTTCGAAGAGTACGTCGAGATTCGCCTCGACGCGTCCCGAGACGAAGGCGCGATCACGTATTACACGCTCGACGGTAGCGATCCCATCGCGCCGGGCGACAAACCTTCGGACACGGCCATCGAGCTCGGCGCTGCGATCCACGCGACGTTCATCTCGGAGTCTTCGAGGGGAGCCTACCTCGTGCCGCAGGACGATCGCGCGGCTGCCTCGTGGACGACGATCGATTTCAATGACGGCGACTGGGCAACAGGTACCGCAGCTCTCGGCTACGACACGGCAGAGACCTACGACGAATACTTCACGACCGACCTCGACGCAGAGATGCGTGAGATCAACGCGACGGTCTACGTCCGCCTGCCCTTCGAGATCGAGCAGCTCCCCGACGTTTCAGGACTCTTTCTTCGCGTCCGATACGACGACGGCATCATCGCATACCTCAACGGCACGGAGATCGCGCGCGCGAACGCCCCAGAGGATCCCGGCTGGGACTCGAGCGCCTCGGCAATCCATCCCGACGGCGACGCGATCGTCTTCGAGAGCTTCGACGTCACGAAGCTCGCTCACCTCCTGCGGCCCGGCCGGAACGTCCTCGCGCTTCACGGGCTCAACCTCGGCACGACGAGCTCTGACTTCCTGCTCTCGGCTCGCTTCTCGGTGACCGACAGCGTCGATGCGACCATCCCTCTCTCCGAGACCACGACGATTCGATCTCGAACATGTCACACGGGCCGCTGGAGCGCACTCGCCGAGGCGACCTACTTTCGCGACATCCCGCTTCGTATCACCGAGATCCACTACCACCCGCCCGAGTCCGAGGAGCACGAGTTTCTCGAGCTCAAGAACATCGGTCGGGAGCCGATCGACCTGAACGACCTGCGTCTCGAAGGCGCGATCGAGCACGCCTTTCACGAAGAGGACAGCGAGGCGCCCGCGCTGCCGCTCCTGGAGCCCGGCGGAGTCGTCCTCGTGCTCGAGAACCCGGCGGCGTTCTTCGAGAAGCACGACTTCGCGACGATCGAACGCCTCATCGGAAACGGCATCATCGCAGGGCCTTGGAACGGTCGTCTGTCGAACCGTGGCGAGGAGATCCGCCTCGTCGGAGCTCACGGCGAAGTGCTCTTGCGAGCCGCCTACGACGACGACTGGCTCCCCGAGACCGACGGCGGGGGTGCGAGCCTCGAGATCGTCGACGAGTTTGCGCATCCCGACTCCTGGAGCCTTCGGGAAAGCTGGCGAGCCAGCGAGACACCCGACGGCACACCCGCAGTGCACGGTGTGGAGATCGACCCGGGTGGTGGGCAACTTCCGGGCGACGCGACGCAAGACGCACGGCTCGACCTCTCCGATGCCGTCAATCTTCTGCGGCGCCTCTTCCTCGACGCGGGCTCCGAGTCGCTCTGCGATCTCGAGACCGCACCCGGCGCGGACCTCGTCGTGCTCGACGCGAACGGAGATCGACAGCTCAATCTCTCCGATGCGATCTACCTCCTGAGCCATCTCTTCCTTGGCGGCCCGGCCCACAGCGCCGGCGAGAGCTGCACACGCATCGTCGGTTGTCCGGATCTCTGCACTCCTTGAGCATTGGCGAGTTTCAGCGACGAAGAGCTCGGGCGAATCGGCCGCTTGGGCGGCGAATCGACTTCTTCAACGGGCTGTTGACGCCACGTGAACCGAGGAGTCTCCTCGCAATCGAGACGACCCCGGATATCATCGGCGGCGGGAAAGAAAGGTCAGGAGTCTCATGAACAGGAGCCCCAGCCGCAGGCTCGCGCTATCGCACTGCGCGTCGTGCATCGGTGCATCGCTCTCGATCCTCGTTGTCCTCTGCTCGGAGACGCTCGCGCAGTCGGTCGCGATCACCGAGATTCTCGCGTCGAACCGGGCCGGCCAACTCGACGAGGATCGAGACTCGACGGACTGGATCGAGCTGCAGAACCAGAGCGCGAATACCATCGACCTCGAGGGTTGGTTCCTCACGGACGACCTCGGTGACTTGACCCGCTGGCGATTCCCGAGCGTCGAGCTCGCGCCGGGGGAATACCTCCTGATCTTCGCGTCGGGGAAAAACCGCGCCACGGCGGGAAGCGAGCTTCACACGAGCTTTCAGCTCGACCCGGACGGCGAAGCGCTCGCGCTCGTCGCACCGGACGGTCTCGAGATCGTCCACGCGTACGGACCGTCGTACCCGCCGCAGCGACCGAACGTCTCGTACGGTCTTTCGCAACGTGCCGCCCGCCTGGATTTCGTTCGGAGCGGCAGTGACGCTCGCTTTCTCGTG
>CAYZGY010000947.1:0-3257 GCA_964478085.1 uncultured Planctomycetia bacterium | reverse complement strand
GTCTCGCAAGGATCGGTCTCGCAAGGACACGTGAGGACCGGCGACTTGACGGCCGTGACCTCGTCGAGGCGACCGACGCACGTCGTCGTCGGGGCCGCGGCGAGCACCTCGGGCTCGCTCTCGGCTTCGCGGGCGATCTGAACCATCGCGTCGCAGAAGCGATCGAGCGTCTCGCGGGTCTCGGTTTCGGTCGGCTCGATCATCAGAGCCTCGGAGACGACGAGCGGAAAGTAGATCGTCGGCGGGTGGAAGCCGAAGTCGATGAGGCGCTTGGCTATGTCGAGCGCGCGGGCGCCGTGCTCCTTCTGCTTCTTCGCCGTGAAGACGACCTCGTGCATCGAGTCGGCGTCGAAGGGGAGGTGGTACGACTCTTCGAGACGTGCGCGGATGTAATTCGCGTTGAGCACGGCGTGCTCGGAGACACCTCGCAGGTCCTCGGGGCCGTGGGCCATGAGGTACGCGAGGGCGCGAAGAAGGATGCCGCTTTGGCCGACGAAGGAGCGTACCTTGCCGATCGACCTGGGCCCATCCTCGGGAATCTCCTCGTCGAGATCGTAAAAGCCGCCACGCTTGACGACGCGAGGGACCGGGAGGTACGGGGCGAGCTCCTCGCTGACCGCGATTGGACCAGCGCCGGGGCCGCCACCGCCGTGAGGCGTCGACAACGTCTTGTGGAGGTTGAAGTGCATCACGTCGACGCCGAAGTCGCCGGGTCGCGTGACGCCGAGGATCGCGTTCATGTTCGCGCCGTCCATGTAGAGCAGCGCGCCGCTCGCGTGGAGGCGCCGGGCGATGGCCTCGATCTGATGCTCGAAGATGCCGAGCGTGTTCGGGTTCGTGATCATCATCGCCGCGACGTCGCACGTTCCGTCTTCGGACGTGCCCTTGGCGATCGCTTCGTCGAGATGCTCGAGGTCGATCGTGCCGTCGTCGGCGGTTCGCACCGGACGGGTCGAGAAGCCCGCGATCGTGCAGCTCGAGGGATTCGTGCCGTGCGCGCTGTCGGGGATGAGGACGACCTGACGAGTGTCGCTCTCGCCACGCTCGACGAGTCGGGCCTTGATCATCATCAGCGCCGTTAGCTCGCCGTGCGCACCGGCGGCCGGTTGCAGGCTGACGTGGGGGAGGCCGCTGATCTCCGCGAGGACCTCTTGCAGCCGCCAGAAGACCTCGAGAAAGCCCTGGGACTCCTCGGGGAGCGCGAGCGGGTGCGCCTGAGTGAAGCCGGGGTCGCCCGCGACGACCTCGTTGACGCGCGGGTTGTACTTCATCGTGCAAGACCCGAGCGGGTAGAAGGTATTGTCGATCGCCATGTTCTTCGACGAGAGACGCGTGAAGTGGCGCACGGCCTGGAGCTCGCCGAGCTCGGGCAGCGCCGCGGGCTCGCGACGGGCGAGCTCGGGAGGCACGCAGTCATCGAAGCCCGGAAGGTCGCTCGACAGCGCCGGCGGCTCGACGCCCTGTCGACCCGCGCGACTGAGCTCGAAGACCGTCGGCTCGTGGGGCGGTCGCTTGCCGGTTCCGTCAGTCGTATTACTGGACATTGGCAAAGGACTTTGCGGCTCGATCATCTCGTGACCGTCGTGTTCACAGGATTCGCTGAAAGCTGGGTGCAGATCGTCCGGAGGGAATTCACGAGGCGATCGATATCGCGCTCCTGCGTCAGCTCCGTGCACGCGAACAGCATCTCGTTCGTGCGTTCCGGGAAGTAGCGTCCGAGGGCCAAGCCTCCCGTGACGTGCTCCTCTCCGAGACGCCGGTAGGCAACGTCGGCCGAGATCGGCAGGCGTAGGCTGAACTCGCTCAGGAACGGCGCGGTCGAGGTTGCCTCGACGCCCGCTACTTGCGTGAGCTGCCCAAAAGCATAGTGGGCCTGCTGCGCAGATCGCTGCGCGACACGGACGAACCCGTCCTTGCCGAGGAGCGTCAGGTACATCGCGCCGCGCAGGCAGCAGAGTCCTTGGTTCGTGCAGATATTACTCGTCGCGCGCTCGCGTCGGATGTGCTGCTCGCGCGTCTGGAACGTCAGCACGTAACCGCGCCGGCCGCTCTCGTCGTTCGTCTCGCCGACGATTCGTCCCGGGACCTTGCGGACGTGCTCCGATCGCGTCGCGAAGAAGCCGAAGCTCGGTCCGCCGAAGTTCGGCGGGTTGCCGAGCTGTTGGCCGTCACCGATGGCGATGTCCGCCGACCACTCCCCGGGTGGCGCGACGACCGCGAGGGCGATCGGATCGACGACGCCGATGAGGAGCGGACGAGCGAGCCCGCGCTTCCGCTTGCCGCTCTCGGCCTCCGCGGCCGTCGCGTCGAGCTTTTCGAACAATTCGGAAAGTCGGGGCGTGTCCTCGAGGGAGCCGAAGAAGTTCGGATTCTGCACGACGACGGCGACGGCTTCAGCGGCCTGGCCGTTCGTGATGAGCTCGCGCTCGAGCTCGTCGATCGGTGTTCGTCCATCCTCGTTCGAGAGCGTACGCAGCTCGACGGGGTGGTCGCGTAGGTAGGTCTCGAGGACCCGGACGTACTCGGGATGCACACCCTCGGAAACCCAGACGACCTTCCCTTCTCCGCGCAGCGACCACGCCATCAGCACGGCCTCGGCGAGCGCCGTCGCGGCGTCGTACATCGACGCGTTCGAGATGTCGAGTCCGGTGAGCCGTGCGATCATCGTCTGGTACTCGAAGATCGCTTGCAGCGTCCCCTGGCTCACCTCGGGCTGGTACGGGGTGTACGCCGTGTTGAACTCACCGCGACTCGAGAGAGCGTCGACGGCCGAGGGGATGAAACGGCGGTAGACGCCCGCGCCGAGGAAGCTCGGCTGCACGTCGAGCCGGCGGTTCTTGGCACCGAGCTCAGAGAGCTCGCGCGTGATCTCGGCCTCGCTCAGGCGCGGAGGCGTGTCGAGCGGGCGCGTGAGGCGGATCTCCTCCGGGATGCTGTCGAAAAGCTGGGAGAGATCGTCGAGCCCGAGCGTCTCGAGCATCTCGCGTCGATCTTGATCGGTATGCGGTGTATACGCCATGGATTCTTCGCGATGGAAATTCCGCGCTTCAGGTGCCCTGGGCGCACCGATGGCTCACCAGGATTATGGGGCCTCGCTCCTGACACTGTCGCAAAAACCCCCTTCAACCGAAGTCCGTCTCAAAAACCCCTGCTGGTTGGGGTGAATCGCTCGCGCAGCGAGCGAGAGGGGGCTTCCCGAAAGCCCCCTTCAACCGAAGTCCGTCTCAAAAACCCCTGCTGGTTGGGGTGAATCGCTC
>CAYZGY010000946.1:0-3262 GCA_964478085.1 uncultured Planctomycetia bacterium | reverse complement strand
CGACGTTTTCGTCGCCTTCCGTTCAGGGAGATTACCTCGTCTGCGGCGAGGGGCTTCACTTGACGAAGAACGCACGCGTCGTCTGCATCGATCTCCGCGAGGGGCCGACAGCCGGCAAGATTCGGTGGGCCTTCGAGACGAGGAGTCACGTCGAGTGTACGCCCGTCATCGCGAACGGCCGTGTCTACGTCGGTGCGGGAGACGACGGCTACTACTGCCTCGAGCTCGAGCCCGACGCGTCGGGCGCCGCGCGTGTCGTCTGGCACGCGCCGGGCGAGCGCTACCCCGACGCCGAGACTTCGCTGCTCGTGCTCGACGACAAGGTCTGGTGCGGGCTCGGAGTCGGAGGACGCGCCGTCTGTGTTCTCGATGCCGCGACGGGCAAGGAGCTACACCGCGTCGACACGCCGTATCCCGTGTTTTCGCCGCCGGCTTTCGCGAAGGGCCTCGTCTTCGTCGGCATGGGCAACGGCGATTACGTCAACGACGCGGAATCGGCGCGTGAGATTCGGCTCGCTGAGATGGCGGAGCAAGGAGCGAACACCGATGAGCTCCTTGCGGCCGGAGAGCAACTCGCTCCGGGCGGAGCGCTTTGGGCCTTCGACGCGAAGACGTTCGAGGTGCGGTGGAGGCTCGATCTTCCGGCGACCGTTCTCGGATCCGTCGCGGTTTCGTCGACTCGCGAGTGTCTCTACGCCGCGGCCCGCGACGGCGCGATTTATCGCGTCGACTTCGAAGGGAAGGTCCTTCGCGAGTGGCATGCACGCGCACCGGTCGTCGCCTCGCCGGCGTTGAGCGACGAGCTGCTCTACGTCGTCACGACGCGAGGACGCCTCTTCGGGCTCGATCCTCGGCGCCTCGACCCCGTCTGGGAGATCGCGATCTCGACGGAGGGCCTGACGATCAGCTCGCCGGCGGTTCGTGGCGACCGGATCTTCGTCGGAACGAAGAGTGACGGCCTCCTCTGCCTCGGCTCTCGTGTCGAGACGCGCAAGGAGCTCTTCTGGTCGGGCGAGTCGGGCGAAGCTGGGAACGGTGGCTGCCTCGACGACTCGACCATCGTCGATGAGGGGGGCGTCGAGTGGCGCTGGGAGCACGGCGAGGTTTCGGGGCCGCTGGCGGTTCTCGGAGACGATCTCATCGCGCCGATCGCATCGTCGTCCGGGACGGGCGAGCCGTTCGTCGGCATCGTGAAGCTCGACATCGCGCCGGAGATCTCGTCGCGCGAACGCGAGGTCTGGAGATTCGCGACGGAGCGACGTGTCGTCTCGTCTCCGGCCATCGTCGGAGATCGGGTCTACGTCTCCGATGGTCAGGTCGGGGAGCAGTCCCGAAAGCTCTTCGCGATCTCGAAAGTGGACGGTTCCCTTCTCTGGTCGCTCGACGTCGACGCCGACGCGAGCGGAGCGTTTCGCGCGAGTCCGGCAGGTGTCGTCATCGAATCGAGTGTCGGCGATATCGAGCTCTACGATCGCGATGGTTCTCGACGCTGGCGGCAAGCGCTCGGCGAGCTCGCTGCGCCACCGACCTGGACCGAGTCGATGATCGTCGTCGTCTTGGCCGGAACGACGCGTTTCGTCGCTCTCGATCGACCGACGGGGCGCCTTCTCTGGGAGTCACGTCTCGACGCGAAGCCGAGCGGCTGTCCGGTCGTCGTCGCGGATCGTATGTTCGTTCCGACACAGAGAGCGCTCGAGTGTCGGCGGCTCGTCGACGGCGAGCAAGTGTCCGACTGGACGACCGACGCGGGAGCGCCGAGCGGCGAGCTCTACGACGCGGAAGATGAGATCGTCTTCGTCAATCGTGCAGGAGAGCTCGTGCTCGTCTCGAAGCTGGACGGGCGCGTTCGGATGCGCCTCTCGGAAACGAAGCGTGGCGTTTCGGCTCTCGGAGGGCGCTCGGCGATCTTGTTCGCGAACGAGGTCGGCTTCGCTCGTCTCTCGCTGCGTGAGGAGCGCAGCACCCCCGATTTTTGGATCGAGAAAGAAGCGGTCGGGACTCTCGCGACGTCTCCCGTCATGAGCGGGTCGTGGATTTTCGTCGGAACGAGAGATCGTGGCGTCGTCTGTTTGGGAGCGGCTCGATGAGCAGTGCCGGCGAGTCGGCTCCACGGATCGTTCACTTCGACGCGGACGAGCTCCCGCCCGGAGATCTGCGCGCTGTGCTCGGAGGCAAGGGCGCAGGGCTCGTCGAGATGACGCGAGCGGGCTTCTCCGTGCCGGCGGGGTTTACGATCTCGGTCGACGCGTGCGCTCGATTCGTCGCGTCGGGAGGCGAGTGGCCGAGCGCGCTTCGCCAAGCGGTTCGCGAGTCGATCGGGCGCCTCGAGGCGATCTGCGGACGCCGCTTCGGCGCTTCCGACGACGACGTACGACTGCTCGTTTCCGTGCGCAGCGGTGCCGCTGTGTCGATGCCCGGCATGATGGATACCGTGCTCGACTGCGGCGCGAGTGAGGATCCGTGGGACGAGCTGTTCGACGCGATCGAGCGAGTCTTCCGGTCGTTCTCGAGTGCGCGGGCGCGTTCGTATCGCGCGCGCCATCGCCTCGACGACGTCCGCGGGACGGCGGTGACGATTCAAGAGATGTTCCCCGCGGAGGTCGCCGGCGTTCTCTTCTCTGTCCATCCGTCGGGCTCCTGCGACGAGCGCATGATCGTCGAATCGGCGTTCGGGCTCGGCGAGGCGATCGTCTCGGGCGCCGTCACGCCCGATCGATTCGAGCTCGATCGAGAGAGCGGAGAGTGCCTCTCGATTCTTGTCGGGGACCGTGACGAGGAGGAACCGAGCAGCGAGGCTGCGAGTCTCGACGACGAGCGGCTGTCGATCTTGTGGCGTGAAGCCTCGCGCCTCGAGGAGCACTACGGGCACGCTGTCGACGTCGAATGGGCTTTTGCCGGCGATCGGCTCGCGCTTCTTCAAGTGCGTCCGATCCGAGGTCTCGACGTCGCGCGTGAGGTCGAGACGGCGCGCCGCGCCGAGATCGATCGTCTGCGAGGGTTGCTCGCGGATCAAAGCGGACGCGACGCGAAGAGCAGGGTCTGGGTGCGACACAACCTCTCGGAGACGCTTCCACTCCCGACGCCGCTCACGTGGGACTTCGTTCGCATCTGGATGAGCGGGGACGGCGGTTTCGGACGGCTCTACCGTCGTCTCGGCTACCGCCCATCCGAGCGCGTCTTGCGGCACGGTTTACTCGAGCAGCTCGCCGGACGAAACTTCGCGGATCCGGAGCGTCTCCCGGAGCTCGTATGGGCCGGCTTT
>CAYZGY010000945.1:0-3264 GCA_964478085.1 uncultured Planctomycetia bacterium | reverse complement strand
GGTCCGCGGGAGCGCTGCCCCCGCGGTCCCCCACCCCCACCTCCTGACCACCGCCCCCCCCGCCGTGGCCCGCCCGACGATCGACGAGGGCGCCCGCGACTCCGACTTCTTCGTCCTCAACGGCGATATCTTCGACTTTCAGTGGTCGGCGCTGCCGAATCACTCGGCGACGGCGAACGCCGCGCGCGACTGGATCGACGATCTCGTCACGCGCCACCCGCGCTGCGACTTCTACTTCACGCTCGGCAATCACGACTGCGTCCCCGAATACCGAGCGATACTCGGGCAGCTGTCGGCGCGACACGCGAATCTCGAGTGGGACCCGAGCTTCGTCCGCCTCGGACGCACCGTCTTCCTGCACGGAGATGTCGCGATTCGCACGATGTCGCCCGAGCGCTTCGCGAGACATCGACGGCGCTGGGCTCGCCGCCGACGGCGTCCACGAATTCTCCACACGGCTTACGACTGGGCGGGACGCTCGCGCATCGACGGCGCGCTACAGCACATCGCGTTTCCGCGTCGGGTGATCTCGAAACGCATCCTCTCGTACCTCGAGCACTGTGCCCCGGACGCACGCGACGGACTGCGCGAGGTCTACTTCGGTCACACGCATCTGCCCTTCACGGGGTTCCGCTACCGAAACGTCACCTTTCACAACACGGGATCGGCCGTGCGGCCGAAGCTCTTTCGGATGTACGGGGTCGATGTCGACGACGAGCAGTAAGACGACGAGCAGTAAGACGACGAGCAGTAAGACGACGAGCAGTAAGACGATGAGCAGTAAGACGACGAGCAGTAAGACGACGAGCAGTAAGACGACGAGCATCTCCGAGAAGCAGCGCACAGCGGTCGACTGTTACTCGGCCCGTGAGCGAGGCTTCATGGACTTCGGCCGTGAGCTTCGAAAGCGCGCGCTCGCCCCACTCCTCACTCGACTGAGCCGACTCGGCGTCCGCGCCGATCACGTCACGCTCGCGTCGCTCATCTGCGGACTCGGCTTCGCGGCGCTGTGGATCTCGGAGCTTCGCATCACCGCACTCGTGCTCCTCCTTCTCCACGCGCTGCTCGACGCGCTCGACGGCCCGCTCGCGCGTCACCAGAAAGACGCGTCGAGCAGCGGATCGTTCACCGACACGATGAGCGATCAGACCGTCGTCGCCGTCTCGACCTTCGCGCTCATCGCGGACGACCTGATTCCGGCTTCCGCCGGCGCCGCGTACGTCTTCGTCTACACGGTCGTCGTCTCGTTCGCGTTCGTGCGCAACGCGCTCTCGATTCCGTACACGTGGCTCGTTCGCCCGCGCATGATCGTCTACGCGTGGATCCCGGTCGAGGTGTGGATCGCGCCCGGATTTCTCGTCTGGGGCATCTGGATCTTCACTGCGCTCCTCGCGTGGAAGCTCCTGACGGGCTTCTTGACAATTCGCTCCCGCCTCCGCACTCGCCCACGATAGCCGCTCGTGCTCCTCCCCAACCAGGGTCGAGCGCCACCCCTCACTCCTTCGCGCTCGACCCCTTCGGAAGGTCGTTGATGTGCCCGACGACGCCGCGGTGACGCTCCGTCAAATCCCGCAGCTTCTCGAGCATGTGCTCGAGCAACTCGGGCTCGTCGTCCGCGAGGTTGACCATCTCCCCCGGGTCGTTGACGAGATCGAAGAGCAGGTAGGTTCCCGAGGGTCGATCGAAGATGAGCTTGTGCTCGAAACGCGAGAGGACTCCGAGCGTGTCGTAGTGCGTCGTCAAGATCATGTCGCGCTCACGAATCGATCGCAGCTGCTCCTCCGTCGCGTCATCGCGCATCAGCGGCAACAAGCTCCGGCCCGGTAGCGGGCTGGCCTCGGGCGTCGCCTTCTCGTCGTGAACGACGCCGGCGAGCTCCATGACGGTCGGCAGGATGTCGAGTTGAAGGACGGGCTCGTGTGTCATCCTTCCACCCTCGACGCCGGGAATCTTGATGATGAGCGGAAGGCGCAAGCTCTGCTCGTAGAGGTGCCCGACGTAGTAGATGTGCTCGTGCTCCCAGAACTGACAGCCGTGATCGCCGACGATGACGATCATCGTGTCGTCGTAGACTCCGCGCTCCTTGAGCTTGTCGACGATCTGCCCGATCTGAGCGTCGACACGCGTGATGACCTGATAGTATCTCGAGATCTTCTTGTTCGTCGCGCCGGTCGAGAGGCGCGCGTCGGCCTCGTACATCTCGAGTCCGTTCGGAAAGCCGAGCTCCTGCGCACGCTCGAGCGACGTGCGCTCCCACGGGAAGTGCGTGTCCGACATGTGCTCCGATATGAAGAAGCGCTCGCCGGGCTTGACGTCGTCGAGAAAGGCGAGGATGCGCGCGTTGCGCTTGTCGCCTCGCCAGATGCCTCGCTTCGCCTCTTCGCTCGTCACGCGGGTCGAGTACTTGTCGTCATCTCGCTGCCACGTCGCGCCCTGGCGGCTTCGCAGATCGACCGGGACCAGAAGATCGTAGTACGGCGCGCAGTCCGCGTGGCACCAACGGTCGACGCCGACGGACTCGAACGTTCGATAGAGATTGTTGTAGCGGCTGTACTTGCTGCCGAAGACCTTGTCCTGACGCATCTCGGAAACGCGCAGGAATCGCCCGGTCGCCACGGAGACCCAGGCATCCCACGTGCTCGGATAGAAGCAGCGCGCCTGCGTGAAGATCGTACCGTCGCGAGCGATCGAGTCGAGGTGCGGAGTCGCGACGAGACCGTCCGCGAGGTTCCGTTTGCCGTACGCCGAAATCGCCCTCGGCACGACTCCCTCGAGAAAGAGCACGACGACGTTCGGAAAGGTCTTCGCCTTCTCCGCGTCGACCGTCCGAAACTCGTCGGGTGGTAGATGGACGACCGTCGAAGGCGTGATTCTTCCGGCGACGAGATCCGAGTCGAAATCGTCGGGATCCGCGCCGTTGAGGACGGCCGCGTATCCGTCGCGATCCGCGTCGAAGATCCAGTGGAGAAAGAGCAGCTCGAACTCGTGTCGATTGCTGAATTCGAACGCGCGCGCGAAGACGTTGCGGCGAACCTCGCCCCAAGCCCAGAACGGCGAGGACGCGAAACCGATGCAGGTCGCGAATCCCGCAAGCACGACCAGACGCGCCACCGCGACCCGCCAAAAGCTCGAGACGGAGGCGAACGCGAAGCCCGCCCCGAAGCGAAAGAAGGCGCGACGCGCGACGAGGTAGACGAAAAATCCACAGAAGAGCGAAAGCAGGACGCGCAAGAACGGCAGCTGCCCGGCCTTGATCATCCCGCG
>CAYZGY010000944.1:0-3272 GCA_964478085.1 uncultured Planctomycetia bacterium | reverse complement strand
ACGCCGAACTCGACGTCGAGCAAGCACGCAAGACGCAACTCGTCAACGTCAAGGACCACGAGAACTATGTCCTCCAGAGAAGAAACGCGCTCAAAACCGCGAACGAGAACAAAGCGCGCTACACGAAGGAGTCGAAGAGTGACGTCGCCAAAGCTCGCGAAACGGTCAAGAAGGCCAAGGAGGCCGTCACGCGCTACCTCGACAAGGGAGGCAAGTGGGAGAACGATCTAAAGGACGCCGACACCGCCATCGAGATGAACCGTCGGCAACTCGCGATCGACGAGGAGAAGCTCCTCTTCAAGCGCAAGGTCAACACTGATCCAGAGCTCGAGAGCCCCTACCCGAAGACGGAGATCGATCGGGATGCGATGACCGTCGAGCAGCTCAAGGATACGCTCGAGAAGTCGATCGCAGCCAAGAAGCTCCTTCTCCAGTACGACCATCCGAACCAGAAACGTCAGCTCGAGGAAGACGTCCGACAGACTCAGCTCGACCTCACCATACTCGTCGACTTCACGATTCCCCAGACGATGCGTCTTCGCGATGCGGCTGTCGTTCAGGCGAAGCTGATGCTCGAGAAACAGCTCATCGACCAGGAGGCGACTCTCAAGTGGGGCGAGATCGAGATCAAGGGAAAGGAGAAGGTACTCCGGAAGAAGAAGGAGAAGCTTGCGGAGCTCCTCGAGCAGAAGGAAAAGCTCACCGTGACCGCGGAGAGAGACGGGTTGATCCTCTACCGCCTCACCTGGGGCGAACACGGCGTCGCGCTTCAGATCAAAGCCGGCGCGAAGGTGAACCCACGACAGCGGCTCCTCGAGATACCCGACATGACGACGCTCGAGGTAGAGACGATCGTGTTCGAGTCGAAGAATCGCCACGTGCGTATCGGATACGAAGACATGCGCGGCTCCCCTGCGATCGTCACCCTCGACGCTCTCCCCAATCGCGAGTTTCAGGGTCACGTGACTCGACGTTCGACACTTCCGAAGATTAACGGTCAGAAGTGGATGGAGACCGGTGCGAGAGTCTACGAGCTCTTCATCGAGGTCGACTGGGAAGCGGCCGGGCTATCGGTCGGCAAGCAGCTCAAACCCGGCATGAAGTGCAACGTGGAGGTGGTACTCGAGGAAGTCCCCGAGGCGCTCCAGGTTCCGATCTCTGCGGTAACGGTGCGCGAGGGTCGCTTCGTCTGCAAGAAGGTCGCTGGGAGCATGATCACCGAGCAGGAAATCAGCCTCGGAAGAATGAACGATCGCTTCGTCGAAGTCCGATCGGGTCTGGAAGAGGGTGACGTCGTTCTCACGGACATCGTGGATCTTCCCGCTGACGAACGGAGCGAGGACGAACGATGACCGAGAGCATCATTCATCTGGAGGAGGTGACCAAGCGTTACGACATCGGCGTCGGAGTGACTGCTCTCGACCGTATCAGTCTATCCATCCCGGAGGGACAGTTCCTCGCGATCATGGGAACGAGTGGATCTGGCAAGAGCACGATGCTCAATATCCTCGGCTGCTTAGACAGCCCCACGGAGGGTCGATACGAGCTCGGCGGCGAAGACATTTCAACGTTCCGTGACGGCCAGCTTTCCGAGATTCGCAACAGGAAGCTCGGCTTCGTCTTTCAGGCGTTCAACCTGATCTCGTGGATGACCGTCACCCAGAATATCGAGATGCCGCTCTTCTATCTCGGCATGAGTCGAGCCCAGCGGCGGAAGAAGAGCGCAGAGCTGGCCGAGCTCGTCGGTCTGGCGGATCGTCTCGAGCACCGCCCCACCGAGCTCTCTGGCGGCCAGATGCAACGTGTCGCGATCGCGAGATCCCTCGCGAACGACCCGCTCGTCTTGCTCGCTGATGAGCCGACGGGAAACCTCGACACTCGAACGGGCGCCGAGATCATGACGCTCTTCACCGAGCTCAGCGACCGAGGGCGCACGATCCTGATGGTGACACACGAGCCCGACCTCGCGACCTACGCCCACCGCGTGCTCTCGCTCCGAGACGGCAGAATCGAATCCGACGAGACTGTCGAGAAGAAGGACGCGTGAACTCGTGAGCAAGATCTTCGACATTCTGCTTCTCGCGTTCTACAGCCTGCGGGTGCATCTCGTCCGATCCGTTCTGACGATGGTCGGCATCATCTTCGGAGTCTGCAGCGTCAGCATCATGCTCGCGATCAATGCCGGAGCTGGCAAGCAATCGGCCGATCTCCTGCGAGAGCTCGGAAGCAACAGCATCATCTTCAGCTCGATCAAGCCATCGGCAGGTAGCAGCAGCAATTCCTCGAAGGGCTTTTCGCTCTACCAGTACGGCATCAAACACACCACAGTCTCCTGCCTCGTCAACAATCTGCAGGACATCGAGAGCTATACGATCCTGCACGTCGGCAAGCAGTTTTACTACGCCAAGGAAGACAATCAGCGCACAGCGACGGTCTTCGGGGTCGAGCCCCGCTACGCGGAAGTCGCGAGCCCGATCATGTTACGCGGTCGATTCATCTCGCCGATCGACATGCGTCAGCGCAATCCATGCTGTGTGATCACCGCGACTTTGGCTGCCGATGCCTTCGGGTGCGAGAATCCGATCGGCAGGATCATTCGCCTCAAGGATCGCCCATTCTCGGTCGTCGGCGTCATGAAGCGCCTGCCGAAGACTCTCGAGGACATGAACTTCAACGAGAAGGACATACCCGTCTTCATTCCGCGGACCACGGAAGAGGCCATGTTCAGCAAGATGAATGTCATGTCTTCTCAAGGGAACACGGTTTCCGAAAAGGTCGAGGTGAGTCAGCTGATCATCAAAATGAAGAACGAACAGGCGGTCATCGACGCCGCACCGATCGCTCGCCGCATCGTCGAGAAGCAGCATCCGAAGAACGACTGCGCGATCAAGGTGCCGAAAGAGCTCATCGAGAAGCGCGCGGCACAACGGAGGCTGTGGGACCTCTTGTCGTTCGTGATCGCGTCCGTGTCTCTCGTCGTCGGAGGCATCGGAATCATGAATATCATGCTCGCGAGCGTGACTGAACCAAGGAGATCGGGGTTCGACGTGCGATCGGCGCGAAGCGGGGAGACATCATCGCTCAGTTTCTGATCGAGGCGGTCACGATGACCACGCTCGGCGGGCTGATCGGCATCGCGTTCGGGTACTTCACGCCACCCTACGTCGGTCAGTATCTCAAGATCGAACCGATCATCTCTGTGTCGATGCTGATTCTGCCGTTCCTGATGGCGATCGGAGTCGGACTCGTCAGCGGTCTGTACCCGGCGATTC
>CAYZGY010000943.1:0-3280 GCA_964478085.1 uncultured Planctomycetia bacterium | reverse complement strand
GGACTTCTCCGGACCGAGCTCGAGGACACGATCGACGATGTCCCTCGGAGCACCGAGCGTCGCTCGCCTCACGAGGTGCGCCGCCGCTGCGCGATTCCAGGAGCCGTCGACCTCCGGACGAAACGTTTCTAACCTCTCTCTCCCGGATTCGCTCACCTCACCCTCATCCTCCCGCCAGCTCCCTCTTCCATTCCCTGGAGTGAATCGACGATCGCGGCTCCTCCGCGGTCGTCGATCCGCTCCAGGCTCGCAGCGGGTCGCCGCGAACTGACGTCTTCACGACATTCGGCTGCCATCGACCTGGACCTCTCGATCGACTCCCACCCAACCACGATCGGCTCCCGATTGATCACCATCAACCTCGCCTCTCAGCGAACCGACGCAGTCTTCGTTCCGGCAAACCGCAGGCGCAGGTCCATGTGGACCGCGTCGGCCTTGCGGTAGCTGAGGAGCTCGAGGTCACGCAAGAAGTCGACGATCTCGAGGATCGTGTCGATCTCCGCTCGCGCCTCATCGATTCCGATCCCCTTCTTCACCATGTTCTGCGAGGCGAAAAAGTCCCGGTTGGCCCCGACGATCGAACGCACCCCAGCCGCATCGATCACGAGGCGATCCCGCGCTCTCTTGGCGACCGAGGTCTTGCTGCCAGCTTTTTTCGCCGACTCTTTCTCGCCGAGCTCCTCGACCAGCAGACCGAGCAGCTCGTAGCTCGAGCTCATGACGACGCGGTCCCCCACCACCGCGAGGCTCGGCGTGAAGTTGTACTCGATTCCGGGCTTGCCGCTCTTGTCCTTGCGAAGGCCCATGTCGACGGTGTAGCACTCGGTCTTGCCGATGAGCTTGGGCTGGACGAGCATCGTGCTCGAGTCCTTGTCCTTCTGCATGCGATCGACGTTGATGATTCCGATGATCGTGTTGAACGCGACCTTGAAGGCACGTCCGAACTCGTCGGCGTTCTTGAGCTCGAAGATCGCGGCGATTCCCGGAATCGCAGGAGACGGGGTCGCGCCGACGTCCTTGTAGGACTGGTTGTGGAACGCGAGCGTGATCGTCTCGCCGAGCTCGGGCAGAACCTCGTCGCGGAAGTTCCTTCCACCGAAGAAGAGCGAGAGCCCACCGGCAAACTCGGTGAGATCCCCGGTCGCTCGTGGCTCCATCAGCTCCTCGGCGTCCTCCCACCACTGGGCGAGGTTTCGGTGGATCCGCACGAAGCCGAGGACGCCACGCTTCCGCAGGCGACGCTCGACGCCGTCGGGCAGCGTTTTCGGAAAAAACGAGTCGTACTTCTCTGCAAGTCCGCGCTCGTCGGCGACGGTAACCGTGCGCAAGGAGAGACTCTCTCCGTCGACAGAGACCGTCGCACCGATCACATCACTGACCTTCAGCGCCCCGGCGATGCCGCCGAAGAGAAGGCTCGCCATCGCGTTGTCGAGGTGCTTCGGGATCTTGAAATTCGGGATGAACCGCGGACGAACGGCAACGCGAATGAAGTCGGAGTCTTTGCGCTTCCCGAAGACCTTCGAGAAGGTGCGCGACTTCGCGAAGGAACGCGATGACTTGCCGAGGGCGAGGTCGATCGAGCTCTCGATCAAACCGGGTGCGTTCGACGCCATCCAAATGTCGCCGACCTGCGCAAAGTGGACGACCGAGACCGACTCGATCGTGTGGCCGCGGTGTTTCGCCTTTCGTGTCTCGGCCTCCTTGCCGAACTGCTCCTTCATGATGCGTTCCACCGCACCGCGAGCTCGATCGAGCCCCTGCTTCGGGTCGAGCCGGCTGAGGACGAGAACCTCGGGAATCCCCACGAGCGTCAAGCGCGTGCCGACGAGAACCTCGCGACCGAGCAAGTCACCGACGAGCGACTTCGCCTCGACTCCGCTGAGCTCCCGGAATTCGTCGAGCTTCGTGAGGAACTCTTCGTACTCCCGCTGCGCGAGAAGGAACTTCCCGATGCGCGTCGCCTCGAAGTCCTTGCGCAGCTGCGACGAGAGCAGAGTGTCGATACGAGCCGAGAGCGCGTCGACGCGCATCGCGGCGATGACGTCGTTCGGCATCCAGGCTTCGAGACTCTCACACTTCGGATCTTCGGCTCGCAGCTCGCGCGAGCCGTGAACGAGAAGCGACAGCGCCAGCGTGGCGAGCAAAGTGCGTTTCGGGTGAGTCATGGCTGAGGCCCTTTCTGAGAGACCATCGGGTTCGTCGGACAGCTCTTTCCGTCGACGATGCCATGATGCGCCCAAGGCCCGGATGCGGCCAGCATCAAGGTGTCACGAAATGTCACTGGCTGTCACCGATTCGCGACGAACCCGGACAGGGCGCCCGTCAGAGCGCCGCAAAGCCGCGAGAGAGGTCCTTCCAGAGGTCCTCGGGGTCCTCGAGACCGACCGAAAGCCGTACGAGATCGTCCGGCAGATCGGGTCGTACGCTCGAACCGTTTCCGAGCTTCTGCTTCTCGGGAAGCACGGGCGAGGGCAAGGCGAGACTCTCGGTCCCGCCCCACGACACACCGAGAAGGAAGATCTCGAGCACGTCGCAGAAGCGACAAGGGTCACCGTCGACGCGAAACGCGAAGAGGCCGCTCGCACCGTCGAACTGATCGAGCCAAAGTCCGTGCGTCGCGAAGAAGGGATGCGCGGGATGGAGAACCTCGACGACCCGATCGTGAGCGAGCAATCGATGCGAAAGCTCGAGGGCGTTCGCCTGGTGGCGCTCCATGCGCAACGGCAACGTCCGCAGCCCTCGTAAGGCGAGAAAGGCGTCTTCGGGAGAGAGGCTCGCGCCGAGAAGAACGCTCGTATGGCGCACGCGATCGATGAGCTCCTGCGAGCCGACGACGAGGCCCATGAGCACGTCGGAATGTCCCCCGATGTACTTCGTTCCCGAATGGAGGACGAGGTCGATCCCGAGCTGGATCGGCCGCTGAAAGATCGGCGTCGCCCAGGAATTGTCGGCGACGGTCGGAATGCCGCGTGAGCGCGCGAGCTTCGCCGCCGCGCGCAGATCGGAAACCTCGAAGGTCAAGCTCGCGGGTGATTCGAGGTAGACGAGCTTCGTCGTGTCGCGCAAGACACCGGAAAGATCGGCTGCGTCGCTCGGCTCGACACGCGTGACCTCGATGCCGAGCGGCTCGAGGAGATCCCGAACGAAGACGAGCGTCGGGCCGTAAGACCGAGCGCAGACGACGAGGTGATCCCCCGTCTGGAGCAACGCGAGAAGCACGGAGCTGATCGCCGACATGCCCGACGACGAAGCGACCGCGTCGTCGCCCCCCTCGAGCGTG
>CAYZGY010000942.1:0-3284 GCA_964478085.1 uncultured Planctomycetia bacterium | reverse complement strand
TGCCATTCAGCCACGACTCTACGGATTCATTCTCAGACGCCTGGCAGATCGCGAGCAGACCTCAGAGGTGCTGCAACGCACGAATCTCGTCATCTGCCAGAAGGCAAACGACTTTGAGCACGGCTCAAGCTTCGTCGCATGGGCTTTCACCATAGCGAAGTTTCAGCTCCTGGCGTGGCGAAAGTTCCATGGCGCGGGGCGGCTCGTATTCACCGACAAAGTCCATGAGATCCTGGACCGCGCGACCGACGAGGAAGTGGCCTCAGTAGACGATCGTATTCCGTTGCTCAATCGGTGCCTCACGCGACTGCGAGATCGAGACCGCGAACTTGTTCAGCGTCGGTATCGCGACGGCGAGCCATTGGCGCGCATCGCCCAGAGCCTCGCAAAGTCCGTCGACGCCATCGGAATGCGATTGACACGCATTCGACGGCAACTGGCAGAGTGCGTGCGAGCCAGATTAGATCAAGAGACGCAGACATGAACACAGATCCACGTGAAGAGCTCGAACACCTGGTAACCCGTCTGATCGATGGACAGCTGTCCCGATCGGAAGCGAGCCGTCTCGACGCACTACTTTCAGAGTCGGACGAAGCGGTACGACGCTACCACGAGTTACTCGATAACCAGGAGGCGCTGTGTGCGATCTACCCGGGCGATGTCTACGAGCTCTCTCTTCACTCGGAGAATCTCGAAGCGTCCATCCGAGGCGCCGGATCGAGAGACTCGTTGTCGACCCACACCCGCCCACGATCGGCTCGGCGGGATCAGTGGGATCGGCGCGCGAAGCTGCTGGCGCTCGCCGCGTCGCTGATCGTCCTGCTGTCCGCGGGGCTGTATCTCCAGTGGGCTGAGCCGGACCGAACGGTGGCTACTATCGTCGGAATCGACGGCTCGCTGATCTGGACTGGCGATGGCGGCCGCGTTGTGCACGACCTTCGCCTTGGCCAGACGCTACCGGGTGGAACTGTCGAAGGTACTTCACCCGGCTCCTGGGTCGAGCTGCAGTTCGAGGATGGTTCCACCGTCGGTGTTCTGGGCAACTCGACGCTCACGTTCTCGAATCTAGGCCAGAAAAAGCTGCATCTGAAAGGCGGCAAGCTCGCGTGCGACGTCCGGCCGCAGCCTGCCGGCAAGCCGATGCTCGTCCATACCCGATCCGCTCTGCTCGAGGTACTGGGAACGCGGTTCGAGGTCGATGCAGGACTATCCACGACCGTTCTGGACGTCAGCGAGGGTGTCGTGCGACTGAAGCGCCTGAGCGATGGCGACACCGTGGACGTTCCGGCACGTCACCGCGCGATTGCAGGCGCTGATCAAGATGTAGCGGCTGTGCTCGTTCCCAGTTCGGTGAGTCGTTGGCAGAGCCACCTGCATCTCGGGCCGGACTACGCCCAGGGGAAATGGACTCCCGCTAGCGGAGAAAGAGACGCGGCCTTGCGAGCCATTCCCTACGTCACTCCGAAAGGGAAGACCATCTACACCGTGGGGTTCGGCGTCTCCCGTGGTGGCAAGCATCCCGTCGTGCTCCAGCCTGGCTCTCGGCTCCGGGTCCGTGGGCGCTTGGCGTCATCCGCAAAAGTGTACTTCGGCGTGACGGTCCGCAAGCCTGGCGGAGGGTTCGCTGGACGGTTTCAGACGATTCGACCCGCCACCGCATTTCGGGGCGGAGAAGACTTCGAGTTGACCCTCGAGCTTCGCGACTTCCAGCTCGATGTCTCACTCGAGGAAATGAAGGACAAGCTACCGAGTACCCCCTTCCACTTGGTCGTCGCTAACTTCTGGTGTCATTCACTCTACAAGCCAGCTGGGCTGGAGCTCTCTTTCGTTGAGCTGATTCCCCCAGCTGCCGATGAGTGAGGCCGCCTCCGCGGCTGAGCGGAATAGCCGGGAACTCGCGGTCGAAGTCTGACGGCCATTTCAATCCGATCGACAAGCCGAGAACTATCGAGTCATGAATCGCCACTTGATCTGCCCCCCGCTTCTCGTTCTTGCCGCTTCCATGCTGGCGGCCATGCTGATAGCCCTGCCCAGCCACGCTCAATCGGTCGCCGACAACTGGCACCAGTGGCGCGGCCCAGAAAACAACGGCGTCTCTCGCACAGCGAAGCCTCCCCTGAAGTGGAGCGAACAGAAGAACGTCGGATGGAAAGTGTCGATTCCGGGACACGGCACGTCGAGCCCGATCGTGTGGGGCCATCGAGTGTTCGTGACCACCGCGGTGAACACCGGGCAGGTGGACCCGTCGCTGCCGAAGCCTGAGGATCAGCCGCAGAGAGTGTTCGGGATCAAGTACCCCAACACCAGCTATCAGCTGATCGTGCTCGCCCTGGATCGCAAGACGGGAAAAACGCTCTGGCGGGACGTGGCGAAGACCCTCATCCCACACGAAGGGCATCACAGGGACGCGAGCTTCGCCTCGGCGTCGCCCTTCTGCGATGGCGAGCGAGTTTATTTCTGGTTCGGATCGGGCGGAATGTTCGCCTACAGCCTCGAAGGGAAGAAGCTGTGGGAACGGGATCTCGGTAAGGCGAAGGTCGGCGCGAGCCTGGGCGAAGGTAGCTCGCCGGTGGTGCACGACGGGAAGATCGTCATCGTTCGCGACCACGCCAGGCAATCGACCATCGAGGTGTTAGACGCCAAGACCGGGAAGCCCCTTTGGAAGAAGAGCCGGGACGAGGGCAACGCCTGGGCGACACCGGCCATCGCGGAACATGGCGGGGTGACGCAAGTGATCACCACCGCCTCGAAGATGGTCCGCAGCTACAACCTCAGCACAGGCGAGATCATCTGGGAGGCGAAAGGGCTGACCGGCAACTGCATCCCGTGTCCGATCGTCGACGGTGATGTCGTCTATTGCATGAGCGGATACGAGGGCTACTCCCTTCTCGCCATTCCCATCACGGGAAAAGGAGACGTCACCGACTCCGTCCTATGGAAAGCCAAGCGTGGTACGCCCTATGTGCCGTCGCCGATTCTCTACGACGGGCTCCTCTACTTCACCCAGTCCAATCAGAACATTCTCACCTGTCTCGACGTCAAGGACGGCCGCGAGATCATCGAACGGAGTCGTTTGCCCAAGATCAGTGGACTCTACGCGTCCCCCGTCGGCGCGGCGGGCCGAGTCTATCTGCCGGATCGCGCGGGAAACGTTCTCGTCTTGAAGCGAGGACGGGACATGAAGGTCCTCGCGACCAACCGACTGGACGACCGCTTCCACGCCTCGCCGGCACTCGCGGGAAAGCAGCTGTTTCTCAGGGGGCTGCGATTTCTCTACTGTCTCG
>CAYZGY010000941.1:900-3294 GCA_964478085.1 uncultured Planctomycetia bacterium | reverse complement strand
GCGTACGGCCACCTCGTCAGCGGACGTTCGACCTCCTCGAGCTTCCCTATGTTCCGCAAGTACGCGTCGGCGTAGTTCTCGCCGTGCTCGAGTTGCCCGAGCGTTCCGTAGTGGTAGTGGAGTCCGACGGGATGGCCGATCTCGACACCGACGTGCGAGGTCGGAATGTACTGGGCGAGCGGATCGACGTCGGTGACGGCGCGCTGCCCGATGCTGATCGCGTACATGCGTGGCCGGAGGTCCATGCCCCAGATCGTCTTCGTGCACAGCTCGCCGATGTAGAAGCGTAGCTTCGGGATACCAAGATCGCGTCGCCACACAGCGAGGAAGCTCTTCAGGTTCTTGCCGTAGTTCGGCATGTAGTCCCCGTTGAACATGTCGTTTTCGCCTTGGTGCCAGAAGAAGCCCTCGATGCGGTACGGGATCTTCTCGGCGTCGAGCTTCGCAAGGGATGCGCGAATCCACTCGAGCGCCAAGGGGTACATCTTGAAACCGCTCGGCTCATCGGGATTCCAGTCCCCGCCGAGGTGCGTGCCGCCGGCCGCGACCTTGATGATCGCGATCGGTGCGTCGGTGTTTTGCGTCACCTTACGCGCGAAGCTGAGCTCAGGGCCGACCATGTTCCGCACGGGCTGAAGATCGACCCAGCCGTCCGACTTCGCCTTGTTCTCGCGGCCGATGCAGTACGAGAACTTCACGTTCTTCTGCGGCTCGCCCAATCCTTTGAATGGCGGGAAGCGCTCGATGTCCTTCACCTTCGAGTCCGCGCCTTCCATGTTCGACTGGCCGGCGAAGATGAAGACGCGGAGGGTCTTGTCGTCGTCCTCGGCCGAAAGCGATCCGGCCAGAGCGAAGAGGCAGAACGAGAACACAGCGATCGTACGGAGGGAATCTCGAATCATGATTCGTCGGGCGAGTCATCGTCATTGAGCCAGACGATCAGGTCGACCGGCAAGAGAACCGTGTCGAACGCGAAGCTGGCCGGAATATCGGGAATGGTCGCGAAGATAGCCACCGGGATGTGCTTGTCGAGCGGCATCTGGCGATCCGGGTCATCGTAGAGCCTCTCGCTTCGAATGAGAAAATCAAAAGCGAAGCGAGTGCCCGGATAGAAATCGCGATAGCCCGTCGGATCGCGAGAGTCCCCTGTCTGTACGCCTCGGACGATGTGCGAGACGCCGCGATTGAACAGCGACGCGCAACTGGTGGTCGTGAGAAGACAGAGAATCGTGGAAAGAGAAAGGAGCTTTCGCATGGATGAGGTCATCGGGGAAGACAGGGAGACATGGTACGCGATCTCGGTAGGTGGAGTCGATGTGCGCAGATGTTCGTTGACGCCGAGGCCTGGAGAGTCTTGAAACACGTCCCCCACTCACGACTGCGGCGTCCATCGAAACTCGAGCGCGTTGGCATCGTCTCTACGTCATCCGGCCATCGCCGAGCCGATGGGTCTTCACGTGACGATCAAGACAGCCGGGCGATGCTCCGAGACACTGAACCACGGTGAAATTCCTGAGCGCACAGCCTATCATGAGGCTATGAGACCGCTCACGGAAGACACCCACCCCGAGGCCGAACAAGTTCAGATCGAGATCTGGCGATCGTGGACACCGGAGAAGCGCATCGCCTGTGCCGCGAGCCTGATGGTCACGGTTCGACAGACGGTCGAGCAGGCGATTCGGGCCCAGCATCCCGAGTTCTCAGAGGCGGAGAGACGAATCGAATTCCTCCGCCGAGCGTACGGCGAAGAAATCGCGAACCGCGTTCAGCAACACCTTGCACTCCTGCGCGATGTTTGACGCGACGACGCGAGCTGCGGTGGAGCCGCTCGTTCGATGGTTCGACCGCTCAGGGATCGAGTACTACATTGGCGGATCGCTCGCCAGCATCGCCTACGGAGAACCACGCGCGACCCTGGACGCTGATTTCGTCGCCTCGATGGACGAGTCCCACGCCGAGGCGATTTCTTCCGAGCTCGGAGAGAAGTTCTACGCAAACTCCGGCCAAATCCGCGATGCAATTCTCCGTCGATCGTCGTTCAACCTGATATCGCTCTCGACCTCCTTCAAGTTGGACGTCTTTCTCCCGAAGAAACGCCCATACAGTCGAAGCGAGTTCGATCGTCGTGCTCGCCTAAAGAAAAGCTCCGGCGTCGGAAGTGATCTCGGCACCCTCGAAGGCGCCCACGATTTCTCGACGGCTCGAGAAGATCGAGCAACAGATCGAGATTCTGACGATCGAGCGGACTCGGATCCAGCCGGAGCTCGAGGAGTTCGAGGAGCTCGGAGCCATTCGCGCCAAGGCGAATCGAGAAGCGAAGAAGAAGGTCGAGAAGAAGAAAAAGAAGAGTTCCGACGACCCGTTCGGTTTCTAGCCTCCGGTCGTGGGGGGGGG
>CAYZGY010000941.1:0-890 GCA_964478085.1 uncultured Planctomycetia bacterium | reverse complement strand
CCCGACTATGGTTCGTCGGGCGAAGGGCTCGCCGTCACGATCGAAGGCAGAACAGGGGCAGCCCGCGATCAGACGCGGTCGTACTGCAACATGGTGAAGCCGAGGCGGATAAAGTCGCCTTCCTTGAGGATCGTCTTGTTGACGCGATCCCCGTTCACGACGGTTCCGTTCGCGCTCTCGAGATCGATGATCACGTGGTGATCCTGCACTTCCTCGATGAGGCAGTGCTCGCGCGAGACCTTGGCGTCGGCGAGGCGGAGGTCGGTCTTGTGGGAGCGACCGATCCTGAAGGTGCCCTTGCCGTCGAGGGTGAGCCGCTTGCCCTGATCCTGCCCGTCGATCACGACGAGCGCGGGAATCGAGGCGCGGGTCTTCGTCAGGAGACCACCGTTGCGTGACTGCGCGTCTTCCTCGTCCGAATCGGGAGCGGAGGAAGCGAGGCGGGCGTCGGTGTTCTTCTCGTCGACCATCTCGAACTGCAGCTTCACGTCGCCGACTTGGATCATGTCGCCGTCGCTGAGCTTGAGCTTTTCGATCGACTGCCCGTTGACGAGCGTGCCGCGCTTCGAGCCGAGGTCGTAGATGCTGTAGACACCGTCCGTGTAGTAGACACGGAAGTGGTTGAACGCGATCGATTCATCGCGGAGGCAGACGTGGTTTCCCTGCGCCTTCCCCGCCTCGAACACACTGAGGTTCTTGAGCAGGATCTTCTTTCCTGCTTCCGCCCCTTCCAGAACCGTCAGGCAGCCGACTTTCATGATAGCGATCGGTCCGTCTTCTTCTGGCGGTGACGTGACCACGGACTTCCGCGCGTCACCGCCACTCTCCCTACAACAATTCCAACCTCCGCCCTCCCCCCAGCGCGTGGCTTAGAAGTGTATCCCGGAGCT
>CAYZGY010000940.1:1902-3308 GCA_964478085.1 uncultured Planctomycetia bacterium | reverse complement strand
GCGGTTCGGGCCGTTGACGCGCGGCGAGCTCGACGAGCTCGAGATCGAGATCTCGGTCCTCGGCGCGCTGGTTCCGCTCGCGGGCGCTCCGCGCGAGTGGTCCGGACAGATCGAGATCGGCGAGGATGGCCTCTGGGTCTTCGAGTCGTGTCGTGGCGCGGGCGGGCGACGAGGTCTCCTCTTGCCGAAGGTCGCCAGTCGTTGGGGCTTCGACGCGACGCAGTTCCTCGAGGAGGTTTGCGAGAAGGCCGGCCTCGAACGCGCCGCGTGGAAGAGCGGCGGGGTCGAGGTGCACCGGTTTCGGGTCCTCTCCTTCACGGCGGAGCGTTCCGAGTGAGCGGGGACGACACGAGCTCCTCGGCCGGCGTCCTGCGCCGGCTTCGCGATGCCGCGCTCTTCCCGCGCAAGTCGCTCGGGCAGCACTTCTTGCACGACCCGAGGCTCCTCGCCTCGATCGCTCGAGAGGCAGAGCTCACCCTCTCGTCGCATGTCTTCGAGGTCGGGATGGGTCCCGCGACGTTGACGCGCCAGCTCGCGACGAATGCTGCCCGCGTGCTCACGGTCGAGGTCGACGAGCGCATGGCCGCGTTCGCCCGGCGCGAGCTCGAGGGCTTCGAAAACGTCGAGATCCTCGAGCGGGACGCCCTCGACGGCCATGGAAAGCTCGCCTCCGAAGTCCTGGAGTCTCTCGCAGCTCTCGGTCCGTTCTCTTGGGTGGCGAATCTGCCCTACGCGGTCGCGGCCCCGCTCATCCTCGGTGTGCTCGAGTCGGGGCTGCCTTGGGAGATTGCCGTCCTGACAGTGCAACTCGAATTTGGGGAACGGCTTGCGGCGACGTGCGTGGTCCCTCCCGAGCGTGGTGGTGGGGGCTCGAAGAAGCGCCAAGCCTCGAATTACGGCGGGCTCTCGGTGCTCGTCAGCGCCTTCGCCGAGGTCGAGCTCGTCCGCCGCGTGCCGCCCGGAGCGTTCGCCCCGCCTCCGAAGGTCGATTCGGCCGTCGTCCGGCTGCGCCCGCGCCGCGACGCGATCTCGGCTGCGGCCGCAGAGTACGAGCAGCTGCGGCGATGGGTCCACGAGCTCTTCCGCGCACGCCGCAAGCAGCTCGGCGGGCTGCTGCGCGCGGCGATCGGTCCCGAGGCCGCGGAGCGCGCTGTCGAGCGAGGTGGGTGGAGCGTTCGGTGGCGCCCCGAGAACCTCGAGTTGGGGGATTTTCTCCTTCTCGCTCGAGAATTCCCGCTCGAAATACTTTGATCTCTTGGACTTCCAGCTCTAGAATCCAAGGCATATCCGGGTTCGAATATCGTTTACCGACCACAGAGGGCCTGAGGCACTCGTCGTTTCGGCGGTCGATCACAATCGAGATCTTCGCCGGCCGACATGGCCGTTCCCCTAGCCGCCAGCGCACG
>CAYZGY010000940.1:0-1892 GCA_964478085.1 uncultured Planctomycetia bacterium | reverse complement strand
CCTGCTCGAACCCGACCCGAGAAGCCCTGCGTTCACAGACGAGATGCTCCGGTCGCACAGAAGGACGGGTTCGCGGCCGTAGGTTGCTCTCCGCTGCTCATTTTTCGTTGCGGCATTCGGCCTCGAAGCTCGATTTTCGAGACGATTTCGAAAATCGAACGCCGAATTCGTGACGCTCGGCAGCCGTCTCTGAGATTCGGGCTTCAGCGATTCGTCTGCGTGTTTCAGGGACACGTGGGACGCCTGCCGATTCCCTACGAACTGTTCGAACCCAAGGGCCCGAATGTCGGAGTTCGAGGCCGTTACGAACGTCGGGGCGGTGGTGTGTACCCGGCCGTGGCTCGAAGCGCGGAGAGGTCGTCCCTCGTTCGTAGGTCAAGTTTTCTTCAGGCGATGCTCTGAGCGCGAAATATGCGCCGCTCGAGTGCCGCCGAGGAGTCACTTCGTGTCGTCGATCCGCCCGAAAGGGTTCTCTAACACCCGAGAAGATCTCGAAGCGATCCGCGCTCGAGTCCCCATCGAGGATCTCTTGCGCGATTACGACGTGCATCTGATCCCGGCGGGCCGGCGGTTCAAGGCGCTCTGCCCCTTTCACCAAGAGAAGACGCCGTCGTTCTCGGTCGACGTCGAGAAGCAGTTCTACCACTGCTTCGGTTGCGAGGCGGGCGGAGACATCTTCAAGTTCGTGCAAGAGTACGATCGCGTCTCTTTCGGCGAGGCGGTCGAGATTCTCGCGCGCAAGGCCGGGATCGTCCTCGAGAAGCGCCCCGAGGCGCGCCAACAGGCCCGCGAGACCCTCGGTCTCTACGACATCCTCAACTTCGCGGCCGACTTCTACCGTCAGGTGCTCCTCAAGAGCCCGAACGCGCAGGTCGCGCGTGACTACATCGACGGTCGCGGCATTTCGCGCGAGATGCAGGAACGATTCCGCATCGGCGTCTCGCCATCCGAGTGGAGCGCCCTCGTCGACGCGGCGAAGCGCAACGGCTTCAGCGGCGAGCTGCTCGAGAAGGCCGGCCTGGCGCGTGCGCGTCAGCCGCAACCGGGCAGGCCCGAGGGCGGACATTACGATTACTTCCGCAACCGTCTGATGTTCCCGATCGAGGACATCCGCGGTCGCGTCATCGGGTTCGGCGCCCGGACCCTCGGTGACGATCAGCCCAAGTACCTCAACACGCCCGCGACGCCTCTCTTCGACAAGTCACAGGTGCTCTACGGCCTCGGCAACGCGCGCAAGGGGATCCGTAGCGAGGGCGCCATCGCGATCGTCGAGGGCTACACCGATGCGATCGTCGCGCACCAGGAAGGGCTCGATTTCGCCGTGGCGAGTCTCGGAACGGCGTTCACGCGTGAGAACGCGTTGGCGCTCCGTCGCCAGGCTTCGCGTGTCTACGTCATCTTCGACGGCGACGACGCGGGGCAGGGAGCGGCGGAACGTTCGCTCGATCTCATCGTCGGTGAAGATCTCGAGGTGCGGGTCTATAGCGTTACGGACGGCAAGGACCCGTGCGACGCGATCCTCCAGCTCGGCGGTGACGGCTTCCGCAAGAAGCTCACCGAAGAGTCGATCGACCTCTTCGAGTTCAAGTGGCGCTCGACCGTCGGCTCGCTTCCCCCGAACGCCGGAGCGCAGGCGCGTGCGCAGGCCGTCGACGCGTTCCTGCGGCTCGTCGCCGGGATCAAGAACGAGGTCGCCCGACGACTCGTCTTGCGCGAGTACATCGAGCGCATCGGTCTCAAGGAGACCGATATCGACCGTGCCCTTCAGGACGCCGTCAGCGGCGTCGAGCGAGAGGAGAGGCAGCGCCAGGCCGTCGAAGAGCGCCAAAGGGCTCAGCAAGAAAACCAGAATTCACAGTTTGGAGGGGGGCGGTTGCCGGGGGGCGGGCAGG
>CAYZGY010000939.1:0-3311 GCA_964478085.1 uncultured Planctomycetia bacterium | reverse complement strand
CCTCAAGCTCAACCACCTGCCGATCTACGCCGGAAACTGCTACGAAGGTACGCAGAAGGCCTACGAGCCGATCATCGAGATCCTGCGACAGGTCGTCTACAGCATCGGTCTCGAGTGCGAGACCTACCGCAGCTACGAGGACTCGCTCCTCAAGTTGCTCCCGGAGCTGCAGCAGGGACGTGACGATCGAGATGTCGAGGAGCGGAGCTTTCGTCCTGAAAAGGAGAAGCACCAATTCATCGAGACGATCTCGCAGTTCCTCATCGAGGCGTCGCAGGCCGTCCCGTATTCGATCGTCGTCAACAACATGCAGTGGATCGACGACGCGAGTGTCGATCTGCTCGATCGCCTCTGCAAGACGCTCCTCGACCTGCGGACGTGCGGCAAGGCGGCACAGATCTTCGTGATCGTCAGTCAGCGCGCCGAGGAGCAGGTCAACGATCGCGTGCGCTACATGGTCTCGGATCTCATCGAGGAAGGCTTCTGCCGCGAGATCCAGATTCGGCGCCTCAAGACGGAGCAGATCCGAGAGTTCCTCGGTGCGCTGCTCGGTCTCAGGGAGGTGCCCGTGGTGTTCGTCGTGCGACTGGTGGTGCAGACGGGTGGAAGCCCGCTTTTCCTGATCGAGACGCTCAAGGCTCTCGAAGACGCCGGGATCATCAAGCATCAGGGCGGCGTCTGGACGATCAAGACGACGCGGTACACGCGCGTCGAGATTCCGCAAAGCATGGAGGATCTGCTGCTCAAGCGTCTCGATCACCTCGAGACGATCAAGCGCGAGATCCTCGAGGTCATGGCAGTCTTCAACAAGCCCGTCAGCCCGAAGATGCTCCAGGGCTTCGAGCGCTTGCGCGACACCGCGGTGCTCGTTCAGCTGCGCGATCTCGAGTCGGTCGGAATTCTCACGAAGCTCTTCGAGAGCAACAAGCTGCTCTTCTCGATCGAGCAGCCGAAGGTTCGCGAGATTCTCTACGAGGCGCTCGACGACGAAAAGCGTCGTCAGTACCACGGCGAGGTCGGTGACGCGTTCGAGGAGTTCTACGCGGATCGCAAGGAAGACTTCCTCGAAGACCTCGCGTACCACTTCCAGCGAAGCGACCGTGTCGACAAGGCGATCAAGCTCGCCGTTCGCGCGGGTGACCGCCTCGAGGCGATCTACGCGAACGAGAAGGCGTACGAGCACTTCCTCTTCGTCTTGCAGCAGACGCAGGACGAGCCCGAGTACCTCAATGTCTACTTCGACATTCGCGAGAAGCTCGGCGATATCTGTACGACGATGGGTCGTTACGACGTCGCCGACGAGCACTACAGCGTGCTGCTCGGAGACGAGTGTCGCCCGATGCTCGCGCCCGATCGCGTCACGGGTCTCTACCTGCGCTACGGCAAGGTCTTCGAGATTCAGGGCGACTACGACTCGGCGCTTCACTACTACAAGGAAGCTCGCAATCACCTCTCGGCCTTCGGCAAGGATCACCAGACCGTCGATCGTGCTCGCGTCTACACGAGCATCGGTTGGGTCTACGTCTGTCTCGGCAAGTACGAGAAGGCGATGACGATCTCGCTCGAGGCGCTGCGCGTCATCGAAGATCGCGACGAGGGCATGGAGCACGCCAAGGTCTTCAGCACCATCGGCAGCGCGAACTTCTTCAAAGGCAATATCCAGGAAGCGATCAAGTACCACCGCAAGAGCCTCGAGATCAAAGAGGCTCTCGAGAACATCCCCGAAATCTCCGTCTCGCTCAACAACCTCGGTTCGGCGCACCTCGCTGGAGCGGACTACGGCGAGGCGCTCGAGCACTTCTCGCGAGCGGTGGAGACGAGCGAGCAGATTGGCGATCCGTACGGGCGCGCGATGAGCCTCCACAACATGGCGCGACTGCACGCGGCGATCGGCGAGCCGGACGCGGCGGACGAGTTCCTCGAGGAGTCGTTCCGTCAGGCGAAGCTCTTCAACATGCGCTACCTCAACCTGCAGAATCACCTCGTCAAGGGCGTGATCATGCGGGACCGCCAGGACTACACCAAGGCGGAGGCGAGCTTCTTCCGCGTCCTCACCGCGTTCTCGAAGCAGGGGAACCGCGCCGGGCTCTGCTCCGTGCTCGTGCAGATCGCGGAGATCTACCGACTCAACCAGAGCTTCGACGAAGCCGCGTCGATGATCGAGGAGGCGCAACGATACGCCGAGGACCTCGGCATCGGACCGCTCGAGTCCCGTTGCCTTCTCGAGAAGGCGCGTCAGATGCGCGCGACGGGTGACGAGAACTACGACCTCGCGCTCGACAAGCTGCGCCACGCGCTCGATCTCGCCGAGAAGGGCGACAACCCCGAGCTGCCCGCCGAGATCGCGTTCGAGATGGCCGAGACGCTCGTCTCGAAGCGGGAGGTGAGCCAAGCGTCGCAGTTCTACCGCACCGCGCAGGAGAAGTTCCGCGAGGTGCTCGAGAGCCTTCCCGCCGAGCTCCGCGAGCCTTACGAGGCTCGACAGCGGACGATGTTCCGCAACTGGAAGAGCGGCGGGTCGAGCAGCGTGCCGCGAGCGAAAAAGGCCGCGGAAGCAGGCCTGACACTCGGCGGAGCCGGCTCGGCGCCATCCGACGTCAAGGGGACGCCCGAGGAGGCGCTCAAGAAGGTCAACCAGCTGATGATGGAGCTGCCGCAAGCCGCGTCGCTCCCACAGTTCCTCGGCAAGACGCTCGAGGATCTCATCCGCTTGACAGCGGCCGAGTGCGCCTTCGTGCTCAGCCTCTCGGGACGCAACCTCTCCGTGCTCGCGACGCGACGCAAGGGTGGGGGACGTCCCGCGAATCCGGGCAAGCTGCTGTGCCTGCCGCTCATCAACCGAGCTTTAAAAGAGCAGCACCCGATCTTCGTCTCCGACGCGAATGAAGAGCCGAGCAGCGTCAAGGTCTTCAAGGAGTGCGGCCTCGACAACGGATCCTTGTCGATCAGCCCCTTCCTCGAGCCCGATGGGAAGAAGGCCGCGCTGTACATGCTCTACAGCGATTGCGGCCCGAACGTGGAGATGGAGCAGCGGCTGTTGACGGGGCCGTTTATCAATCTGCTGCCGATGGCGTTCCTGCAGATCCAGTCGTCGTCGGAGTTGACGACTTGATCATCGAAAGACGCTGATCGCCCGGAGTCGGCCGCTTCGCGTCCGACGTGAACCCTCGCGTTGAACTTGGGATTTCGGAGTGACAGTCGGACGCGCTAGAGCGTCCCCCAACAAACTCGAGCGGAGTGCCGAACCCGTTCCTCCGGGTAGGCCCTCCCCCGCCGTATACCCGCCGGGCCCCCCGCCCCCGCCCCCACCC
>CAYZGY010000938.1:0-3314 GCA_964478085.1 uncultured Planctomycetia bacterium | reverse complement strand
CCCGACTTCCCGTGGAAGGTCTGCTTCGCGGGCCACACCCACCATCCGGGGGTCTTCGTCCAGTCGCAGCCCTACGAGTTCCTCGAGCCCGAGGCGATCGACCGCGTTTATCGGTACCGTGAGACCGAGGCCCGCGCGCTCATCAACGTCGGTTCGGTGGGGCAGCCCCGCGACGGCGACAGGCGGGCGTCGTACGTGATCCTCGAAGACGAGGTCATCACCTTCCGCCGTCTCGAATACGATGTAGAAAAGACGCTCCAACGATTCCGAGAGTGTCCCACGCTCCCGGACTATCTCGCAAAGCGCCTCCAAGAGGGCAAATAGCCCCGGATTTCGCTGCGAGAATCGCCCCGAAATCCCGCTCCACAGGCCCCGACCAGTCTCCCGGCAGGGCGGCTCCGTCCCGAGGTCCCTTTGTGTTGGACTTTCGGCGCCAGGCCATTATGTTGTCTTGCTTTGCGCCGTTCGCGGAGTTCCCGCGGAGCGCCCTCCCGAGCACCCATCTTGCTAGGCGAAGGATCGCATGATCTGGCGATACATCCTCGCGTTCGTCCTCTCCGTTCTCGTCATGATCGGCTTCTCCGAATGCCAGCGGAGAAACCTTCAAGACGCGCAAAAGAACAAGACTCCGAGCGCGAAGACGGACAAAGGGGCGGCCGGGAAGACCGGTGCGCAAATCGGCGCGCAGAAGACGACGAGCGGCGATGCCACGAAGACCCCGGGTGGTGGCGACGCGACGAAGACAACCGGCACGGGCGACGCAACGCAGGGGAACGCTGGCGAGAACGACCCTCCCACCGATCCGCGCAAGGGCGTGGCGGGCGGTCTCGGCATCGAGTTTCGCGAAGGCTTCGTCTCGCTCGATCGCGTCACGCAAGGTGAGCGAACGCTCATCGACTCGACGGGCGCCGCTGCGGGCTCGCTCGATCTCTCGCTCCAGGCCGGTGCCGCGGGGGACGCGCTCCTCTCGAAGTGGGCCGCCGCGTCGATCGGCAACTGGGAGCTCGTCGGTGAAGCCAGGGAGAGCGGTCCGTGGGTGCACACGGCGATGGTCGACGGCATCCGCGTGACGCGCACCTTGAGTGTTCTCGATGCGGGCACGGGAACCGGCCGCACGCTGCGCGTCTCTCTGATGCTCGAGAACACGACCGATCAATCGCTCAACGCGCGCTATCGCCTGCACGGTGCCGTCGGTCTCGCGAGCTCGATCGCGAGCGGCGCGGGCGCGGGCAGTGACCTCTTCGTCGCGCGTGGTACGCGTGGCAAGGGTGGGACGATCCAGGTCGAATCGCAAACCGCGGCCTCGGTCGGCGCGGAGCCTTGGGAGGCTTCGGGAGCGGCCGTTTGGAACGCGGCCGGCAGCGGTGAGCTTCTCGCGGCGATCTGGGCCGATCGCGCGGCCGATGGTGTCGCGAGTCCTCTTCGCGGACTCGTCACTACCGTAACGTCTTCGGGGGGCGACACGCCGAGGACGATCGTCTCGACGTCCGTCGAGAGCGCGGCGCAGGCGATCGCCGCGAAGTCGAGTCTCGTCGAAGAGTACATGCTCTACGTAGGTCCGCGTGACGCGCGCGCGATCGCGCACAGCGTCGACGACGCCTCGAAGCTGCGTCTCGCGAAGGCGAATCACCTCGACGTGCAGCTCGGCGAGAAGTTCCGCTTCACGATCGATACCGCGAACGGTTGCGTAGCCGCGGCGTACCTTCTCGACTACTACGAGGAGGCGGCCCACATCGAGCCGCGTCGCGAGTACCGCCTGCTTCTCGAGCCGAGGGACGGCGGATCCTTCCTGCGTCTTCAGCGTTCGGGCGGAAACGCCGACGAGTGGAACACCGCGTGGATGCTCTCGACAGGCAAGCGCGCGAACGGGACGGATCAGCTCGTCCTCGAGAAGCGCGTCGGCGACATCCGCATCCGCAAGAGCGTCGCCGTCGCCGTCGCCGAGGACTTTCCCGGCAAGCTCAGCGAGGAGGAGTTCGAGTCCGCCGAGGGGCGTCTCCTCGCGGTCAGCGTCGACTTCGAGCACCTCGGCGCGTCGGGAAGCGACACGTTCAACTACTACCTCTACGGTCCCGGTGTTCTGGCGACCTCCTCCCGCCGTCAGCCGAGTCACGATATCGACTACGCCTGGGGCTACTACACGGAGTCGGGTCGCGTCAACACCGAGCTCGAGGATCACCCCGACTACGATCCCGAGAGTCCGGGCGAGCGAGAGATCCGCGAGTCGAAGAAGCGCTTCGCGTGGATCTCGGTCGTCAGCTCGTACTTCGCGACCGTGATGATTCCGCTCGTCGACGGCGCGATCGAAAGCGTCAAGGTCGAGAGCCTCGATCATCCGCCGGCCGTCTCCGACATCGTCGGACCGACGACGGTCCGCATGTGGACCGAAGGTCAGCAGCAGCTCACCGCGGGTGCGCCGGCTTCGTCGCTCAAGTTCGGGTTCTACATGGGGCCGCGCCGCAGTGAGTTCCTGCTCGACGGAGGCGATCTCAGCCTCGACGGCACGAACGACTACGGCATGTTCAGTGGGCTGATCCACATCTTCTTGAAGCTCCTCGGCGTGCTGGGCCTCGAGAGCTTCGGCGACTTCCGTTGGGGTTGGTCGATCATCCTGCTGACGCTCGTCGTCAAGCTCTGCCTGCACCCGATCAACCGCAAGTCGCAGCGGTCGATGATGCGCTTCCAGAAGAAGATGCAGCTGATCCAGCCGCAGATGAAAGCGCTGCAGGAGCAGCACGGCGAAGATCGCATGCGCTACTCGCAGGAGGTGCAAGCGCTCTGGCGTCAGCACGGCGTCAACCCGGGTCAGAGCATGCTGAGCTGCTTCATGATGCTGCTCCAGATGCCGATCTGGATCAGCCTCTACTTTTCGCTCGAGTACGCGATCACCTTGCGTCAGGCGCCGTTCTTCTACATGGAGGACCTGACGGTTCCCGATCAGCTCATGCACCACGGGATCGGCATCCCGTTCCTCGGTGAGTACCTCAACCTCTTGCCGATCCTCTACGTCGTCCTCACCCTCGTGAACCAGCGTCTCCAGCCGCGGCCGACCGATCCGCAAATGCAGGCGCAGTTCAAGATGATGACGTTCATGATGATCTTCTTCGGATTCATCTTCTACAGCTTCCCGGCGGGCTTCATGCTCTACATCATGACGAGCGCCGCTCTCGGCATTCTGGAGAGCAAGATGATCAAGGCGCAGCTCGCCAAGGAAGACGACGTTACGGCGCCGGCGGTCGTGACGGTCGGCGGACCCGGTGGCGGACCCGGTGGCGGACCCGGTGGCGGACCCGGTGGCGGACCCGGTGGCGGAC
>CAYZGY010000937.1:0-3314 GCA_964478085.1 uncultured Planctomycetia bacterium | reverse complement strand
GCCTCGCCGGTGCCGCAGTCGACGATGGTCAGCCGGGTGCGTTCGTCGGATCCCGACCAGCGCGAGGCGAAGAACTTCCAGCGCGAGGGCTCGTCTCGCTTCGAGGTCGTCTGTAGATCGGTGAATACGAAGACGTCGACGATCGGCTCGCGCAGATCCTCAGCGATCGAGAGCGCTGCGTCGATCGCGTTCGCGAGATCGAATCCGTGTCCTCCCGGAGTGGTCGAACGGAGCAGCTCCGCGACGTCTCCGGGCGTGCCGGGGCTCCGGTCGAGACGTACGAAGCGGGCGTCACCGATGAGAATCACGAAGTTGTCGCCCTCGCGTGCGTCGCGCAGCGCGTTCGAGACGCCGATCTTCGCGCGTGTGAAGGACGACTGCGCGGGCGAGCCGTGCTCGAGCGTCATGCTCGCGCTCGAGTCCACGACGACGACGAAAGCGCGAGGCGTGCGTTCGCCATCGACGGACGCGTTCGCGAGCGTGGTCGTCTCGTCGACCGTCGGGCGCAGGAAGGCGTAGACGATCGTCGCGATCAGCAAGGTTCGCACGACGATCAGCAGGAACTCTCGCAGTCGGATCCAGCGGACGCGCGACGTTCGTTTGACGAGGAAGAACCGCACGGCGGGCCAGTCGACACGACGTGCGCGCCGCCGATCGAGCAGGTAGAGGATCCAAGGTAGGAGCGCCGCGAGAAAGAGCGGCCAGAGGTGCGCGTTCGCCAAGGCGTCGGGAAGAAGGGACATCGCCATCCGCCCGACTCAGCGCCGTGTTCCACGAAGGTGGAGAAACTTCGCGAGCGCCGACTCGAACGGCTCGCTCGTGTCGAGGAAGAGATAGTCGATACCGCTCGAGGCGCAACCGCGCCGCAGCGCTCGTCGGTGCTCCTCGAGATTCTCGAGGTAGATCTCGCGCATCTCGCGGGCGTCGAGTCGAAGCTCGCTCGCCGGACGCTCTGGATCACGAAAGACCATCCACGAATCGAACAACAACTCCAACTCCGCGGGATCCATCACGTGGAAAACGAGCACCTCCGCGCCTCGTTGGCGGAGTTGCGCGAGACCGGAGAGCACGGTTTCGGAATCGTCGAGGAGATCCGAGAGGAGCACGACAAGGGACTTTCGTGGTACGCGTTCGGCGAGACGCGGGAGGAGATCTTGAAACCTCGTCTCGCCTCGAGCCTCGATGCGGTCCATCGTATCGAACAGTCCCGCGAGGTGCTCCGCGGTCGACTTGCAGGGCTCGAAGCTTCGATTGTCGCCATCGACGAGGGCGAGCCCGACGGCGTCGCGCTGCTCGTGAAGCAGGTAACCGAGCGCAGCTGCGAGACAGGTGACGTAGCGCAGCTTGGTCAGATCGTTCGATCCGAACTGCATCGAGGCGGAGGCGTCGATGACGAGTGTCGCGCGGAGATTCGTCTCGTCCTCGAACTGACGAACGTAGTAGCGATCCGTCTTCGCGACCCCGCGCCAGTCGAGTCGCCGCAGATCATCACCTGGAACGTAGGGCCGGTTCTCGGCGTACTCGAGGGAGGTTCCCTTCGCGGGGCTACGGTGAAAGCCACGCAGGAATCCCTCGACGACTCGACGAGCGACGATCTGAAGCTTCTCGAGTTGTGCAACCTGGCGAGGGTCGAGGAAGTCGCGTAGCTCCGACACGGGACGATCACTCGTCTCGATCGGTTTCGCGGAGCAGGCGATCGACGAGGTCGCGAGAGGTGACGCCTTCGGCGTCCGCGTGGAAGTTCGTCACCATTCGATGCGCGAGCACCGGAAGCGCGAGGTGGCTGACATCGTCGAGGGAGGCGTGCGGACGACCGGCGAGCAGCGCGCGGGCCTTCGCCGCGAGCATCAGGTTCTGGGCGGCTCGCGGACCTGCGCCGAAGGTGAGGTTCTCGCGAATGTAGTCGGGAGTCTCGTCGAGCTCCGGACGTGTGCGACGAACGAGCCGCAGAGCGTACCGAAAGACGTGATCGGCGGCCGGTACGAGCGGAACGAGCGCTTGGATGCGCCGAATCTCAGTGTCGTCGAGCACAGGCTCGAGCTCGACGCGCGAGCTCTGCTGGCTCGCGTGTGTGCCCGCGCGCTTCATGATCTCGAGCTCGTCGTCCTCCTCGGGGTAGCCGACCTCGATCGCGAAGAGAAAGCGGTCGAGCTGCGCCTCGGGCAGGTGGTAGGTGCCCTCTTGGTCTTTCGGATTCTGGGTGGCGACGACGAAAAAGGGCTCGGGGAGCGGGATCGTCGTTCTTCCGACCGTGACGCGCCGCTCTTGCATCGCTTCGAGGAGCGCGGCTTGCGTCTTCGGCGGCGTGCGGTTGATCTCGTCCGCGAGGAGCATGTTCGTGAAGAGCGGTCCCTCGAGGAAGCGGAATTCGCGACGGCCGGTTTCCGGATCCTCGTGGAGGATGTCCGTTCCCGTGATGTCCGAGGGCATCAGGTCCGGAGTGAACTGGATCCTTTTGAACGAGAGCTCGAGGAGCTCCGCGAGCGTGCTGACGAGGAGCGTCTTCGCGAGGCCCGGAACGCCGATGAGGATCGAGTGACCGCCGGCGAAGAGCGCGGTCAGGAGGAGGTCGATGACCTCGGCTTGGCCGACGATGACCTTTTCGATCTCGCCCTCGAGCCGTGTGCGGGCTTTGCGGAGGAGATTCGCCGTTTCCCGATCATCGATCTCGACGTCCGGTTTCCGTTCGGCTTCAGGGCCCGAGTTCGACTCGATTTTGGGATCCGTTTGGGGCAACGCGGACGGCCTTCTTTCTCGCCACCTTCACGAAATCGGCATCCTACCACGGCGACTTCCCAGGCGGTAGACGGACGGTGGGAATCCAGTAGCGCGGGATTCCGAGAAGTCGTACATTGGGAAGGTCCCACTTCGGGTATCTCCGCCCGAATTCCGTGGTCTTCCCTCGATAACAAAAGGCTGAAATCTACGGCACGCGGCGCCGCGACACTTGCACGTGTTTCGACACGCGCGATCGTCCCTGACTCTGCTGCCAGGCTGGGAGAGTTTCACGATGTTGACAGTCCAGTGTCAGGAGTGTGGCGCGTCGTACAAAGCGCCCGAGAAGTTCGCAGGACGCAAGATGCGCTGCCAGTCCTGCTCGGCCGTCCTGGCGATCGAAGCTGAATCGAACACGGCCTTGGAGGAGACCGCGGTGATGGGCGACGCCGATCGCGCCGAGATGGCCGCGAGTCGCCCGAGCGGGAAGAAGGGAAAGAAGTCGTTCAAGGCGCCGAAGAAGGGAATCGGTGGCGCCAAGAAGGGCGGCGCTGCTGGCAAGAAGGGTGGCACGAAGAGGAAGTTCGCTGCGCGTGGAG
>CAYZGY010000936.1:1979-3317 GCA_964478085.1 uncultured Planctomycetia bacterium | reverse complement strand
CCTGACGGCGCAGGAGGAAGCGGATGAACCAGCGACCGAAGATCACCGCGAAGAGAAACGCGAAGACCGCCGCGAAGAGCGCACGAAATTCGGGGCGCTCGAGAATGGATAGGGCTGGTAAGCTTTCGATGAGATACGAGATCAACGTGTCGTCACTCGCTTTCGTAGACCGGCTCTCGTTCGCTCGTCGCGCGACTCGTCACGAGCGTTCGGAGCTCTTCGGCGAGTGTCCCGATTCCGATGGCGTTCGATGCCTTGAAGAGAAGCTTGTCGCCGTCGCGAAGATCCGCTTCGAGGTAATCGCGAGCCGAGTCGACCGCATCGAAGTGCGCGACGCGCGAGCCGAGCGTCACCTTGCGTCTCTCCAGCTCACGAGAGAACGTGCCCGAGAGATGGCGGCTCGCATCGCCCACCGTGACGAGCACGTCGACGGGATTCTCCGCGAGTCGACGACCGACCGCCTCGTGAAGGAGGCGCGAGTCACGCCCGAGCTCGAGCATGTCGCCGAGGACAGCGATGCGCCGTCCACCTGGCCGCCGTGCGGCGATGTCCTCGAGAGTCTCGATCGCCGACTCCATCGAGCGTGGATTGGCGTTGTACGAGTCGTCGACGAAGACGACCCCACCACTCTCCCGCACGTCGAGCCGTCCGGGCGGCAAGCGACTGGAGAGCAGACCCGCGCGAATTGCACCGACGTCGACACCGATGTCCATCGCGACCTGAACCGCGACACCCGCGTTACCGACGTTGTGCCGTCCCGGAACTGGAAGCTCGAATCGCTGGCCCGCGACCACGAACTGGTGTCCGATCGGGCACTTGCCACGCTCCGATTCGGCGCCGAACGCCTCCGGGTCGAAAGTCTGAACGTTCGTCGTGTCGCCTGCGCGCTCGACGAATCGATCGAAGCCCTTCATGCGCGAGTTGAAGTACGCCGAGCCGCCCTCACGGAGCCCGTCGAGGATCTCCATCTTCGCGTCGATGATTCCGTCGAGGCTGCCGAGGCCGCTGAGATGAGCAGGCGCGATCGTCGTGACGATCACGCGGTCGGGCTCGGCCATGCGCGAGAGGTACGATATCTCGCCGGTGCCCGATGTCCCCATCTCGAGAACGATCTGCTCGGTCTTCTCGTCGACCGCCAGAAGCGTGAGCGCGACGCCGACGCGGTTGTTGAAGCTCTTCGGCGCGGCCGTCACTCGGTACTTTTGAGCAAGTAGCGCGCTCAAGAACTCCTTCGTCGTCGTCTTGCCGACGCTGCCCGTGATCGCCGTGGCCTCGGGCGGCCGGGGCCCCCCGAGAAAAAAACCCCGAGACCCCAGCCCCCAAACACCCGCCGCGCCC
>CAYZGY010000936.1:0-1969 GCA_964478085.1 uncultured Planctomycetia bacterium | reverse complement strand
GCGGGGGGGTGGGGGCGGCTCCTTTTCAATCGGGGGTGGGGCGGTCGCCAAATGGGGGGCGGGGCGACCGCGATGAGTCGCGGAGGGCGAAAGAGCGCCGGGTCGTCCGACGTCGCGATCGACTCGAGCACTCGATCGGCCTCGCTCTCAGCGATCACGCACGCCGACGAACCGAGCTCGAGGGCCTCGAGCACGAACGCGTGCGCGTCGAACTTCTCTCCGCTCAGCGCGAAGAAGAGATCGCCAGGCATCAGGTCGCGAGTGTCCGTCGAGACCGAGTCGACGAAATCGACGGTTCGCGCACCGCGACCGTCCGGGCCGCCCGAGAGCCAATTGGCCACGGCTCGACCGCGAGTTTCCTTCAGAATTGTCGTCCAATCGATGCGCCGCACCGAAGTCGCTCCTCTCCGCTCTTCTTCCCTTCGTCGCGACGGGTCTACGGAACCTGCCCGCTGACATCGTCCTTCAGGAACTCGAGCGCCACTTCGCGATCGTCGAAGTGGATCCGTCCGCCACTGATTTCCTGATACGTCTCATGTCCTTTGCCCGCGATGAGGATCGTGTCGCCCTTGCGTGCCATGCGAATGCCGAGCGCGATCGCTTCACGTCGATCGTCGACGATGGCCGCGTCGTCCGGCTTCTCCAGCCCGGCGACGATGTCCTCGACGATGCTCCCCGGAGCTTCGCCGCGCGGGTTATCAGAAGTCACGATGATCTGGTCCGAGCCTTCTTCCGCGACTCGTCCCATGCGTGGACGCTTCGTCGCGTCGCGATCACCACCGCAACCGAAGATCGTAATCAGTCGACCATGCGTCACGGGACGCAACGCCTCGAGCACAGCTTCGAGCGATCCGTCGGTGTGCGCGTAGTCGACGACGACGCGGAACGACTCTTCGCTCGTGACCTCCTCGAGCCTCCCGGGAGGCAGAGTCGGCTCGCGTGCGGCTTCGACGATCGTCGGAACGTCGATACCGAGACACTCCGCCGCGCTCATCGCCGCGAGGAGATTCTCGAGGTTGTAGACGCCCCAGAGCTTCGAGACGACGCGAATACCACGCCACGTGAACTCCGTACCTTCGGGCGACATCCGGATGCTGCTGACGCCGTCCTGACTTCCCGTCCCGTACCAGACGATGTTCGCCTTCGTATTCGCCGCGATGACTTGCGACGCGCGCTGCTCACGCGAGAGCACGGCGAACGCGGAAGACTTGAGCCCGTTGAAGAGCTTCATCTTCGCGGCGAGGTATCGCTCCATCGTCTGGTGGTAGTCGAGGTGCTCGGGCGCGATGTTCGTGAAGACTCCGCAGTCGAAGTCGATCTCTGCGGTACGCTGCTGCTCGAGCGCGTGCGACGAGACCTCGAGTGTCGCCGCGGATCCTCCGAGCTCGATGAGCTCGCTCATCCACGCATGCAGGTCGAGACTTCCCGCCGTCGTGTTGACGGCTTCGAAGGGACGACCCGCGATGCGGTTCTCGACCGTTCCGAAGAGCCCCGTCGTCCGCCCCGCCACCCGCAGGATGTGATCGAGGAGCCACGACATCGTGGTCTTGCCTTTCGTTCCCGTGATGCCGACGACGTCGATCTTGCGACTCGGCGAACCGTAGAACTCGTCGGCGAGACGACCCATCGCAGAGCGGACGTCGTCGACGCGAAGCACTGCGGCGTGGAAGTCGCGCAAGTCTTCGCGTGTGTGCGTCTCCTTGTCACAGAGAACGGCCACGGCTCCACGACGTACCGCATCCTTCGCGTAGAGGAATCCGTCGGTCGTTGCACCGGGAACCGCGACGAAGAGCGAATCCGGCAGCACGCGACGCGAATCACACGTCAGCGACCGGATATCGATGTCCCTGAACCGCGCGGGAACCTGCAACCATCCGTTACCGAGTTCTCCAAGGCGCATGACTCTTCCCTTCTTCTCGCGAGATTACCAACCTCGCAGCTTCATCTTTTCGAAGCGTGGCTTCTCGGC
>CAYZGY010000935.1:0-3322 GCA_964478085.1 uncultured Planctomycetia bacterium | reverse complement strand
TCTTCCGAACCGAAACGGAGAATCGGAAAAAGCGATCGCAGTCGGCGTACAAGACGATTCCGACGCCGGGCGACAGAGAGGCTCGGTGCGAGTGATCTTCTTCGATCCTCCCTCGAAGGAGGGCGAGCGTTGCCATCGTACGCTCTTCTTACGAGGCGACGCGAACGCCGATACCGTGGTAGACCTGAGCGACGCGGTGAGGATTCTTACTTGCTTGTTCTTGGTTCTCGAGCCGGGCTGTCTTCCCTGTCGAGACGCAGCCGACAGCAACGACGATGGCGCCCGTGACCTTTCCCATGCGGTCTATGTTCTCGGTCGAACCGAACTCGTCGTCGCTGACATCGAAGGCGTGCCAGTCGGTCTCGACGTACTGCCAGGGTCCGCCGCGCGGGAGCGACTTCGGGCGCTTGCCCCAGGGCATGTGAGGCGGGAAGGGGTTCTCCGATTCCTTGCGCGGGTAGTACTCGTCCCACGAGCGCGCGTCGATGAAGTAGTGGAGAATCTTGCCGGAGCCGGCTGACCAATAGCCGTTCTTCGCGAAGTGCTTCGGCAGGAGCTCGGCGTCGGGAAGGACGTCACGCATGCGTTGACCGTTGCGATAGAGCCCGGAGCGATGGGGCGAGATTCCGGTCAGGATCGCCGTGCGAGACGGATTGCACGCCGGTGCGGGGCAATGCGCGTTTTCGAAGAGGACTCCGGACGCCGCGAGTCGATCGATATTCGGCGTCTTCGCTTGCGGGTGCCCTTCGAGGCAGCCGATCCAATCGTTGAGATCGTCGAGGGAGATAAAGAGGACGTTGGGGCGATCGGGCTCATCAGTGTGAGCGTCTCGAGACGCGACCATGCAGGCGATGGCGACAAGAAGCGCGAGCAGGGAGCTGAATCCCGGCAAGGGGAACTCCGGAGGGTCGGGGCCGGGGGTGGCTTTCGCGCTCGATGGTACTCGACGCGATCGGTGAGGTCACGTCGTGCGGGACGACGACAGTGGCCATTCGCCGTCGGTCGTGCTCGAATGTAGGAGTTCCGACGCGTCTCTGAGTTCAGCCAGGAGCAGATTCATGAGCGTCGTCTTCGATCCGGTAACACACGCGCATGCCTTCACGAGCTTCAACGCTCGGGAGCACGAGGGTCTGACAATCGTCGGTCGGCGTGGGATGATGAAAGCCGGCGTCGCAGGCATGGCCGGTTTGTCGCTACCGAATCTGTTGCGGGCTCGCGAGGACGCGGCGGGGGGCCGGCTCGACCGCAAGCCGGGTTCGTCCAAGAGCGTCATTCTGCTCTGGATGGCCGGCGGGCCGAGTCACATCGACACGTGGGACCCGAAGCCCGATCGCCCCTACGAGAATCGTGGGCCGTTCTCGGTGATTCGGACGAAGCTACCCGGCGTCTTTGTCTGCGAGCATCTTCCGAAGCAGGCGGCGATGCTCGACAAGTTCACGATCATCCGCAGCGTGGACGCGAAGAAGAGCAACCACGAGCCGAACAAAGTCTTTCAGACGGGAGATCGTCGCGCAGCGCCGCGAGTCAATCCGGAGGGAGACAAGTATCCAGCGATTGCGTCGATCGTCGCGAAGCACGTGCGATCGAAGGCAGAGGTGTCGGGTCGGGCCGTCGAGCTGCCGCCTTACGTCGCGTTCATGACGTCGCGATCGCACATCGCGTTCGGCGGTTACCTCGGTCAAGAGCACGATCCGTTCATCGCGCAGCACGCGGCGCGTCTTCCGGTCTACACGAACGTCGGTCGTGACACGGGGCGTAAGACGGGCGCGAAGCTGTTCGACATGCCGACGGGTATGACGCTCGATCGGCTGCGTCGTCGAAGCTCCTTGCTCGACGACTTCGACCGCATGCGCCGGAGTCTCGATGGGACGATGGTCGATTCGATGTCGGCGCTCGATACCTACCAGCGTCGTGCGATCGAGATGGTCTCGGGTTCGCGCGCGCGCGACGCCTTCGACCTCTCGAAGGAGCCGGCGAAGGTTCGCGCGCGATACGGCGAGCACCTCTGGTGTCAGGAAGCGCTGCTCGCGCGGCGCTTGGTCGAGTCGGGTGTACCGTTCGTCACGATCGATCTCAGCTATCACCCGGCCTCGGGCACTTGGGACACGCACGGCGACAACATTCCCCCTTACGGAGGGATCAAGAAGGGGCTGACGCCGCTCCTGCCGCTCTTCGATCATCTGATCACGACGCTCGTCGACGATCTCGACGATCGCGGTCTCCTCGACGACGTCCTCGTCATCGCGATGGGGGAGTTCGGTCGCACGCCGAAGATCGGCACGCAAGGAAGCACGGACGGACGCAACCACTGGCCCGAAGTCATGTCGATGTGCCTCGCGGGAGGTGGATTTCGCCACGGGCAAGTGATCGGCGCGACGGAGAGGGACGGCGGTCACATCAAGGAGCGACCCGTGACGCCCGGCGATCTCGCCGCGACGATCTACCACCACTTCGGCGTGCCGCTCGATGGGACGTACACGGATACGCGCGGGCAGCCGCATCCGATCGTGCGAGACGGCGAGCCAATCGAGGAGCTGATCTGAGCTCGCGCGACATGCGCTTTCAGCTTCAGGGAGGCGGTGGAGCGGGAGCGACGGGGCGGAATCCGACGCTCGATGAAGCCGAATCGACTTCTTCAACGGGCTGTTATGAGGAGGGCGCTCTACCCCTGATCTACACCGCGGCTGGTTTGTGGTCGTGCGAGGGAGATCAGGATAGCTTCAACTGCCCCGAGGCCCCGTTGTGCGAGGCTTCACAGGTCTTAACGAACGAGGATCGGGGATTTTCGCTCGCGTTTCGTTTTTTCTCCCGCGCGATGTTCTCGATCTTCGAGTAACACGGCGGCTTGGAGAGCTCTTCCTTCAACCCGTGTCCTATGGAAAGCCCGAGCGTGTCCTCCAGCGAGAGTTCGAGGCCTCGACGATCGGAGATCCTCGCGCTCGGTGGGCAGCAACGCGCCGAGATGGCTCGTGCGCACGTCGACGCGATCGCGGGGGCCAGTGATCTGCCTCTGGTGCTCTTTCAGTATCCGGTCCAAGGCGGGCTCGGCTATCCGATGGACACGCTCCTTACCCTTTGCGAGGAGATTCCTTCGATCGTCGCGATCAAGGATTGGTGCAACGATCCGGCGCTTCACGAGCGCCACATTCGAGAGTTGCACGCCATGCCGCGTCGCGTCAACGTGCTTTCGACCCACAGCGCGTGGCTCCTCGCTTCGCTCGTCCTCGGTTGCGACGGCCTGCTCTCGGGGGCGGGGAGCGTCATCGCGGACTTGCACGTCGCGCTATGGCGGGCCGTCGAAACGGAAGATCTCGGGAGTGCG
>CAYZGY010000934.1:0-3322 GCA_964478085.1 uncultured Planctomycetia bacterium | reverse complement strand
GAATACGCGATGCTTAAAGGCGTTAACGACAGCGAGGCCGATGCGCGTGAACGCACCTTCACCGACGAAGATCTCTTTTCCGAGGAGATTCGCGTCACTCGCGGCTCCGCGCAGCCTCGCGGCCTCTTCGGCCGAAGCGCATTGCACTTAGACGACGAGCTCGGTCTCGCGGGCGAGCGACAGCGGCCACTCGACGCTCTGGTGGGGCAGGCCGAGAATCGCGCAGATTCCCCTCTCGAGTCCGATGGCTTCCCGTGCCTCCTTTGCCGAGCGTGGCAATGCCCCGGAAGCGCTTTGGCTCGCCAAAACGATGAACGAGAACACGACGGCGAGCGATACGACACGAGCGCGGGCGCTTGACATGGGACCCTCCTGATGTCTGGCGATGAGCGAGACCCGGGCGGGTCGTCGCGATCGTGATACATCGTCGCTCTCTGGGACGAAGAGCGCAACCGCACACTCGACGTTCCATCGTCTCAGTCGGATTTGTCGCCGGCGCGAGGGGGTGTGAGCCAGCGCAGGATATTCCGCAGCAGCTTCTGATTATCCTTCGCGATGGCCGTGTGAAGTCCCATCTTTCCTCCGCCGCGACTGCGCTGCGCCGTGAACATCGCGGCCTCGGCCGAGACGACGACGCGACCCTTGCCAAATTCGATCGCGGCGCCGTGAAGCCAGCCCGAGGCGTCCTTCTCGGGAGTGTCTTTCTCGAACTTCCACGCGCGTTTCGGATTCAGCACGACGGTGCCCTTCGGCAGAACGAGGAGTGGACGCGCGCTGCGTCGTCCCTCGAGCTCGGCGTCGAGACGGAAAACGGAACCGACGAACGATGCGACTTGATCGACCCGTTCGTCTTGGCTGCGTCCGTCGGTGATCGGGTGGCTCGCGATACTCTCGGCGCTTCGGCGAAAGATCGTGCGCTCGATCTGGAAGCCGCCGTCCGGTTTCTTCGTCACGTTGAAGCCGTTCTCGAATCTCACGCCGAAGCGGCGCGCGAGCTTGTCGATGGCGCCCGGGAACGGCATGTGATCCGCGATGAGAAAGAGCGAGCCTCCTTCGCGAACGAAATGAACGATCGTGTCGATCTCGACGTTCGAGAATGCCGATGGAATCGGCAGTTCCCACTTGCGCGCGCTTCCGCCAGGGATCGCGTTCGCGATCACGAGCACGCGGGTCTTCGCGAGCGAAGATGCCGAGACCTTGTCGCGATGCGAAGTGACTCGATATCCGTCGGCCTCGAGGAGCTTCGCGAACGCGGCGTAGCGTCCTTCGCGCGTATGGTAGTTCCCATGAGCTTCATCGATGGCGACGGTCGGACCTCGACCCTTCGCATGGACGGGCTTCGAGATCCTCGGCTCGAATTCGGAGTCGCCTTTTTGCTGCGCGACGCAAGCGCCGGAGAAACAGAGGAACGCGATGCTCAGGTAGGCGATGTGACATCTCATGGGGCTCATGCTCTCGGACCTCGGGCGATCTCGAGCTCCGGTCGTCAGTGTATCCGTCATGAGCAGGGTTCAGAAGCGGGATCGTCTCCTGAGCAGCTGACTTCCCGACTTTCGAGTACGATCCTCGGAATCTCGTGAGGCGCGTCTTTCCGGGCCGAGACGCATTCTTCGGCCTCGATCTGCCGAACCTTCCGCCGTTCACGTGGATCGAGCAGGACCGCGTCACCGTCGTTCCCTCCGAGAAGCTCGTGATCGACCCTTCCGAGGGAGTCGTCCTTCCACGCAACTTCGTCGGCTGCGCAGCAGCGCCGAACTGGAAGCTCGCCGACATTCTTCCGGAGATCACGCGACGTGCCGTCGCGAAGGTTCACGAGCTTGCGAAGAAGGAGAAGCCGTTCTTTCTCCTTTTCTCTCAGGCTTCACCGCACGAGCCCGTCGTCCCTTCTGCTCGCTTCAAGGGCAAGAGCGGCATCGCGCCGATCGTGATCTTTACGGCAGACGATGGCCACTCGCACTACACGCGCTGGAAGGATCTCGTCGACGCCGGACACGCGCCGAGCGGGCCCTTCCGTGGTCACAAGGGGAACATCCGGGAGGGCGGCCACCGCGTTCCGTTCGTCGTTCGCCGGCCGAAGAAGATCGCCGCCGGGTCCGAGAGCTCCTATCTCGTTTCGCTCACCGACCTTTTCGCGACCTTCGCGGAGCTTCTCGGAGAGGATCTCCCGAAGGACGCCGCGGAGGACAGTCACAGCTTTCTGGCGGCAGCCCTCGGAACGTCGAGCGAAGTGCGCAAGACACCGATCGTCTCGCATTCGCTCTGGGGCGAGTTCGCGTTTCGCCAGGGCGACTGGAAGCTCGTCTTTCGCAATCGTGCGCATCATCCCAATCGGTGTCGTGGTGAAAAACGGATGGTCGAGCTGTACCAGCTCGGTGAAGATGTCTCGGAGACGAACGACGTCGCGAAGAGGAATCCCGAGGTCGTTCGCCGTCTGACGCGAGAGCTGCGGAACCTCGTCGAGCGCATCGCGACGAGGACCGGATTGCGTGCGAAGAACGAAGCCCACGTGCGTTTCGATGCCACCCGGACACGACGGTGGGTCGAGGCTCGAGGGACGTCGGAGTGACGCGAGCGTAAGGTCTCGGTTCATGATTCGAGGGAGATAGCGATATGTCGAGAGTCTTGACAGTTCTGGCGCTCTTGATGACGGCACGGGCAGGGTACGCCCAAGACGAGCTTTCCAACGTCGCGACTGCGGGCATCGCTCGACAGACATCCGATTGGTCCCCGGCCTTGGCCGCGCCCGTCGCGATCAACGGCAATTACCGCGACTTCACCGCGACCGCACAAGCTGACGACAACGCGATGTGGGAGCTCGAGTTTCCCGCTTTGGCTCACGTTCATCGCATCGTGATCCACAACCGCGGCGACGGATGCTGTCAGTCGCGACTGCGTGACCTCGTCGTCTCCGTGCACGACGTGTCCTACGAGATCGACGAGCCCGTCGACGACCTCGTCGCGGGCCGTGATCCGATCGCCATCGACCCTCTCTGGGACTCGGCTGTTTTCGAAAGCGACGTGCTCAACCTGGAGAACGAGCTCGGCGGTGGAGGAGTCGCCGGGCCGGCGACCCTCGAGATCGATCTCGTCGAGCTGCTCGGCGAGCCCGTGAGCGGGAGTTTCGTGCGCATCCTTCGTATCGGCGATCCGGATCTGTCGGGCACGGCCGGGGCCGGCAACCTCGACGAGGCGAACGTCATGTCGCTCGGCGAGGTCGAGGTCTTCGGCGAGGTCGAGGTCGAGTGTCCCGACGAGGGCGATTCGCACTGTGAGGAGATCGTCGTCACGCCACAAGGTGCCGAGGGCGAGCCGGGGCTCTACG
>CAYZGY010000933.1:0-3323 GCA_964478085.1 uncultured Planctomycetia bacterium | reverse complement strand
GAATTCAATTGCGCCGGTTTCGCGGAGAAGCTCGACGAGGTCGCCGGTAAGCGATCGAAGGCGATCGTCATCCTCAACTTCCCGAACAACCCGACGGGTTACACGCCGAAGCCCGAGCACGCCGAGAAGATCCGCGACGCGATCGTCGCGGCGGCCGACAAGGGCCTCGAGCTCTCGGTGATTTGCGACGACGCCTACTTCGGCCTCTTCTTCGACGACGACTGCCTGCAGGAGTCGATCTTCGGTTACGTCGCGAACTGCCACGAGAACGTCCTCGCGGTCAAGCTCGACGGCGCGACGAAGGAGATCTTCGCATGGGGGTTCCGCGTCGGCTTCATCACCTTCGCCGCCGGCGGTAGCGGCGACCTCGACGCGGTGCACGCGGCGCTCGAGAAGAAGTGTGCTGGCGCGATACGAGGTGGCATCTCCAACTCGCCGAATCCGACCCAGTCGGCCGTCGAGAAGCTCTTGAGCTCCCCGTCCGTCGCGGCGGAGCGCAAGGAGAAGCGGGACATTCTCTGCGCCCGTGCGCAGAAGACGGCAGAGGTCCTGAAGCGCCCGGAGTTCTCCGAGGCCTGGGACGTCTACCCGTTCAACTCGGGCTACTTCATGTGCGTGAAGCTCAAGGGAGGCGTCGACGCGGAGGAGCTCCGCGTCCACCTCCTGGACAAGTACCAGGTCGGCGTGATTTCGAGCGGCAAGACGGATATTCGGGTGGCGTTCTCTTGTTTGGAGGTCGGGGACGTCGAAGAAGTCTTCGAGACCCTCTACAAAGCCTGGAATGACCTCAAGTGAGCGTCGACTGAGAGTGTGACGGCGGGCTGGTCCTCGGACCGGCCACGGGCCAAGAGGCGGTCTTGGCCCGCAGGATTTTCAACGAACAGGGGTACTCCGATGGAAACGCTGTATCTGGTCTGTGCAGTTGCCGGCGGAACGTTTCTGGGGCTTCAGGTGCTTCTCCTGCTCGTCGGAATCGGGGGCGAAGGTGGCGATTTCGACGCGGGTGGAGACGTGGATGTCGATGTCAGCGCGGACGCCGATCTCGGCGACTACGACGTCGACTCGGGTGAAGGCGCGAGCGGTGCCGCGAGCGCGGAAGCGTTCCAGATCATCTCGACGAAGACGCTGATCGCGTTCTTCACGTTCTTCGGCCTCGGCGGAATGCTCGGTGCCGACATCGAGATGACGACCGTTCCGCGACTTTTTCTCGCGATCGGTTGCGGGCTCGTGGCGGTCTTCGTCGTCGCGTACCTCTGGTCGATGCTGTTCAAGCTGCAGTCGAGGGGCAACGTCGATGTCCGTCGTGCCATCGGCATGACGGGACGCACCTACCTGCGGATTCCTGCGTCGGGCCAAGGGCACGGAAAGGTGGCCTTGACCGTCCAGGGGCGCACGCTCGAGCTGCGCGCCGAGACGACCGGCGACGCGGAGATTCCGACGGGCACGCAAGTCAAAGTCGTCAAGCTGCTCGGCGAGGAGACCGTCCAGGTCATCCGAGCGGACGCAGAGGCGACGGCCTGATTCTGCGGCCTGATTCTGCGGCCTGATTCTGCGGCCTGATTCTGCGGCGGGATTTTGCAGCGCGATTTTGCAGCGGAGAGGGGCGCTGGCTCCCGTATCTTGTTCCGAAGTTCCTCAATGGGCGTTCGTGGCGGTGCGACGCTCCGGAAGTCGGCCGAATTCTGCCGTCGAAGAGTAAGGAGGCGAGTTCATGCATATGAGTCTGATGATTCTCGGTATTTTCGAACCGATCGTCTGGATCGTCATCGCGGCGGTCTTCGTGTTCTTCGTGGCGCTCATGACGCTCGCGAAGCAGTACAAGCGGTGTCCATCGAACCGCATCCTGGTCGTCTACGGAAAGGTCGCGAGCGGTCGCGCATCGAAGGCTCTTCACGGTGGTGGATCCTTCGTCTGGCCGCTGATCCAGAACTACGCGTACCTTTCGCTCGACCCGATGCAGATCGAGATCCCGCTCAAGGGAGCGCTGTCGTCGGAGAACATCCGCGTCAACGTCCCGAGTGTGTTTACGGTCGCCGTCGGTACGACGAAGGACATCATGAACAACGCGGCGATCCGTCTCCTCGGCCTCTCGGTCAAGGAGATCCAGCAGCAGGCGGGAGACATCATCTTCGGTCAGCTGCGTCAGGTCATCGCGTCGATGCCCATCGAGGATATCAACCGTGACCGCGACAAGTTCCTCGAGAGCATCCAGACCTCGCTCGAGCCCGAGCTCAACAAGATCGGTCTCGTGCTCATCAACGTGAACATCACCGATATCACGGACGAGTCGGGCTACATCGAGGCGATCGGTCGGAAGGCCGCGTCGGAGGCCATCCAGTCGGCCGCGATCGACGTCGCCGAGCAGGAGAAGCGCGGCTCGATCGGTGTCGCCCAGGCCGATCGGGAGAAGAAGATCCAGGTCGCGAACGCCAACAAGGAACGTGACATCGGAACGCAGGAAGCCGAACGCGACCGTGCGATCCGCATCGCCGACCTGCAGAAAGAGCAGGACATCGGCGAGCAGTCCGCGGGCTTCGAGAAGGAATCGCGCGTCAAGGACTCCGAGCGCCAGATGCGTATCGAGATCGCCGACGCGAACGCCAAGGCGGTCGTCGGAGAGAACGAGTCGAAAGCGTCCGTCGCCGCGTCGAACGCCGGGCTGCACGTCAAGGAGGCGGAAGCCTACCTGATCGGTGAAGCGAAGAAGCGCGAGGCCGCGGCCGAGGTCGAGGCGCGTCAGTTCATGGCGCAGGCCAAGGCTGCCGAGGCGCGAGCCGAGAAGGTCGAGGCCGAGCAGCGAGCCCAGCTCGAGGCGCCGGCGCGCGCTCAGAAGGCGCAGACGATCGTCGACGCGGAGGCGGAAGCCGAGCGCAAGAAGATCGCCGCCGAGGGTATCGCGAACTCGATCAAGATCCAGGCGCAAGGAGAGGCCGAGGCGACCTACGCGAAGCTCGAGGCCGAGGCGCGTGGTCAGTACGAGATCCTCTCGAAGAAGGCCGAGGGTCTCGAGAAGATCGTCAGCGGATGTGGCGACGTCCAGGCGGCGTTCCAGATGCTGATGCTCGAGCACCTCGATCACCTCGCCGACACGTCGGCGAAGGCGCTCTCGAACATCAAGTTCGACAAGATCACCGTCTGGGACGGCGGTGGCAACGGCGGTGCGGGCCAGAGCTCGACCTCGAGCTTCCTGCGCAGCCTCGGCAACTCGCTGCCGCCTCTCATGGACATCATGAAGAACCTCGGCGGCGTCGAGCTTCCGAAGTTCTTCGGTCGGCTCGCCGAGCCGGCGGGAGGTGCGTCGACGAGCGACGCGAGCGCGACGG
>CAYZGY010000932.1:2364-3327 GCA_964478085.1 uncultured Planctomycetia bacterium | reverse complement strand
GCAGTGGGTGTTTGCCGGCCGGGCGGGGTGGAGGGAGGCCTTCGCGACCGGGGAGCGGCTCGAGCCGGACGAGGCGAGCTTCGATGGTCGGCGTCCTTACGGTGGGGCCGCACGCAGCACGCTGCTCCGCTCCTTGCTTCCGGTCGGAGATTTTTCGCTGAATCGCTACGGGATTCACGACCTCCACGGCGACTCGTTCGAGTGGTTTGCGGACGACTACGATCCCGAGTTCTACTCGAAGGTCGACGCGACGCGCGCCGATCCCGTCTGTCGAAAAGGTGGGGACTTGCGGGTGGTGCGCGGAGCTTGCTTCGGCCGGCCGGCGAGCGAGTGTCGATCGGCGAGGCGAGGATTCGGGAATCCCAAGAGGCGCTGCCGGATGGGGATGCGCGTCGCGTTCTCGCCGCTTCCGGGCTCTCGCTGAGCTTCGAGCGAGCTCGCTCGTGAAGATTCCTACGGGTTATCACTCCCGAATACCGCGCGAACCCCACGCGAACCTCACAGCGAGCTTCTTCGCGTCGGGCGCTCGCGCCTTGACACCGCTGGCGCCGTCGGGGCATGCTGCGTGCCATGTCGACGCCGGAATCGATCCAAGTCCTCGGGCAAGAGGAAGTCCGACTCCATCGCAGTGCTCGCGGTCTCGGCGACGCTCTCTTCGTCTCGACGGCTTGTTACGAGATTCGCAAACGTTCGCCGCGCACGCGGGTCATCGTCGAGACGCACTGGCCTCAACTCTTCTACAACAACACCTCGGTCGATGCGGTCTTTCCGATCGGCCCGCGTCCGGGCAAGGGAGCGATCGAGGTCAGCTACGAGAATCCGTGGCCGCCGAAGCGCCAGCACGTGCTGACGACGATCTGTGAGCGGCTCGGCATCGACGATCCGGACCTTCGCACGTACTACTACGACACGGTCGAGGAGCGAAGGCGCTCACGGCAGATCTGTCCGCCGCGCCGGCCCCCC
>CAYZGY010000932.1:0-2354 GCA_964478085.1 uncultured Planctomycetia bacterium | reverse complement strand
GTGCACCCGTTCAGCGGCTTCTTCGCCGCGCGCAGCAAGCAGTGGGATTTCGGCCACTGGCAGCGCTTCCTGGACCTGCTCCCGCCCGAGATCGAGACCGTCCGTTACGGCGGGGGCGAGGAGCCCGCTACGCCGACCGACCGGCCGCACCACCGCGACATGATCGGCATTGACCTGAGGCTCTTCGCAGCGGTCCTGCAGAACGCCGACGTCTTTGTCGGCCAGGAGTCGGGGCTCGCCCACCTCGCGACGGCCCTCGGCGTCCCGTCGATCGTCATCTTCACGGGCTACGTTCCCCCGGACGTCTTCGGCTATCCCCAGAACATCAACCTCGTGCCCGACTTGCCCTACGCTCCGTGCTGGGAGAAGGACGGCTGCGAGCCCTGCGGCGCCGAGATCTGCACGCGAGCGATCGAGCCCGAGTTCGTGGTCGAGAATCTGCTCGGGCTGCTCGCGACGGGGCGTCGGCGGGAGTAAAGGAAAGCGGGCGTGAACGATCGAGAGATCGTGCACGCCCGTTTTCAGTTATCTGGATCAGCTAACTTCGCAAATCAGCTGCTGCAGGTGTCGGATCTTTGGTCGCAACCGAACGCGTCGCTGTCATCGACATCGACACCGCACTCGCCGGCCGGGTAACCACCTCGCGAAGGGCTCGGAGCGACCGGTGGCGAACCACCGAGGAAGAGCCAGTTGAAGATCTTGATGGCGTCACTGAGGTCGAGATTGCCGTTGTCGTCCGTGTCGGCCGCGTCCTCGCACCTCGGCTTGGCAGCGCCTTGGAAGAGGAACGCGAGGATTGCGACACCGTCCGTCAGATCGATGCTGCCGTCGGAGTTCGGATCTCCGCGCACGAACGTGTCGGTCGGATCGACGAGGATCTCGATCTGGACCGGGCCAGCCGTGCCGAAGTCGTTCTCGACCTCGATATCAGCCGGTCCCTCGGGGCAGTTCGGCAGGACGATATCGGCGCTCGTGCCGTCGCCTGCGACACTGTCGATCGTTGCGTTGTTACCACAGACGGTGACCGCGAATCCCGAGATGTGAAAGTTTGATCCGGTGATCGTCACGACGTCGCCGGCGTAGCCTTCGGTCGGGGCGACCGAGTCGAGCGTCGGCTTGGGATCGGGCGAGTAGCAGAAGGCGCCGGGGTCCGTATCGCTGCCACGAACCGTGCTGACCACGACGTCGTAGCAGTCGAGGATGTCCAGGTTGCGACCGAGGCATTCGGGCACGGTCACGTCGATCGTGATCTCGTCGCCACGAAGCGTCGCGTCCGCCGCGACGTCACAGATCTCGACGGTGAGACCGGCGTGTGCGAAGTTCTGTCCGATGACCTGGATCACGTCGCCAGCGTTGCCAGGGCTTCCCTGCACGCTGGTGATCTCGGGTGCCTCGACGCGGATCTGAACCGTGCCGTTCTCGAGGTTCGGGACGACCGACTGGCCTTGACCGTTGGTCAGGACATTGCGCACGGGCGTCTCGACGTTCGGAGCGATCGCGACGTCTTCGAGGGAGAGCTCCATGTCGGTGTCCGTCGTCGCGGTGACGTTGAACTCGATGCTCGCGAGGACATGGCCGTCGCCCGCTGCGAGCTTCTGCGTCGAGAAGTCGCCGTCGAGATCGAAGACACAGCCGTAACCGATGAGTCCCGAGTTCTCGTCCAGCTGTCCGCCGAAGTAGTCGGCCTCGGCAGCCGCCGTTCCGACCTGGGTGATGTCCGTGACGTCGATCGCGTCGGGGTCGTAGTTGACGGCGAACGAGAAGCCGAGCACCTCGATGTCGCTGTCGCAGACGACCTGCACGGAGTGACCGGTGGAGCCGGTGAGCACCGAGGTGTCGCCTTGGAAGAAGTATCGATTCTGCGCCGTGAGCGTAGAGGCGACCGTAAGTGCACCGATCAAGATGCAGATGGAAAACAACCGCTGAGTCATGATGTTTCCTGGTTCTCTTGCGTCGATGCGCCGCGCTCTGCGCACCGCAGGTTCGTGTTGGCCTTACCCAGACCGACACCATCTTAGCACTTGGTCCGGGAAGCCGGAAGTAGAACCTTTCCCGACCTTGGGCCCGATTCGGCCATTTTGGGCCGCTCGTTCAGCCCTGCTCTCGCCCTTTCAGGGCACCGCTGCCGGGGGCATCGGACCATCTTACGAACTTGCGGTATTCCGGGTCGAATCGACGGGTCTCGAGCTCGAGCTCGGAGCCGTCGAAGCGCAACACGTGAAACGCCCGATCATAACGCGAATAGGTCGCTGAGCCGGGATTGGCGATCGTCACCGGGGTCGTCGAGCCCCGCGGGAGGACGAAACGCTGGTGGAGATGGCCGTGGACGAGCAGGTCGACGCGGCCTTTTACAC
>CAYZGY010000931.1:0-3329 GCA_964478085.1 uncultured Planctomycetia bacterium | reverse complement strand
GGGTCTAGGTCTTCATTCGCGTTTCGGGTGGTCAAGGCGCCCATCTGAGTTTCGACGGAGCGGGCGTTCCTCTGACGCTAGTTCAGTGCTTCGTGGCGACTCGTCGCGGTGGGCGCGTCGTCCTGCTGGGAAACCCGGCAGACGATGTCACCGTTCCCGCTCCGCTTCTTTCGCAGCTCATGCGTCGGGAAGTGGGGATCTACGGAACGTGGAACTCCGAATACAGCGCCTGTGGTAATGACGACGATTGGCGAGCGGTTCTCGAGGCGATGTCGAGCGGCCTCCTCGATCTCGAGCCGCTCATCACGCACAAGATCGCGCTTCCGGGCGCGAAGGACATCCTCGAGACGATGCGTGATCGCACCGAGTTCTACTCGAAGGTCCTGATCCACCCGTGAGCGCGTCGGGCTCGAACGAGCGCTCTCGTCATGTCTTCGAGTCGATCCGCGCGATGCTCCACGGGGCCGGTGTCGACTATCGGCACGCCGAGCACGAGCCGACGCTGACTTCGGAGGACTCGGCCCGCGTGCGTGGCGAGCCGCTCGAGATCGGTGGCAAGGCGCTGCTGCTCAAGGTCGCCGACGAGTTTCGGCTCTTCGTCCTCAGCGCGTCGCGCAAGCTCGACTCGGGCGCGATCAAGAAGCGCTTCGGGATCAAGTCGTCGAGGTTCGCGTCGCGCGACGAGCTCGCGGAGCTCACCGGGCTTGTTCCGGGAAGCGTGCCGCCTTTCGGGCGACCGATCCTGCCCTTCGAGCTTTACGTCGATACGTCGATCACGGAGAACGAGCGTATCGCGTTCAACGCGGGCTCTCTCACCGACTCGCTCGTGATCTCGACGGCCGAGTATCTCTGCCTCGCGAAGCCCGAGGTCTTCACGTTTTCGGCACCTGCCGAGTGATATGGGACAAGCTTCGAGGTCCGACAAGGTCGCCAGCTCAAGCCATCTGCTTCCACACGCCGACGAGGAAGTATGGTTTGCAGCACGCTCCACCTTCTGAATGATCCCGAGCTTCCACCACCGGGATGGGACGAGTTTCTCAACGTCCACTTCGTCATGCCTCGCAGCGAGGCGCACGGTCCCGGGACGCGCTGTGTCGTCTGGGTGCAGGGGTGCACGCTCGCGTGTCCGGGGTGCTGTAATCCTTCGACCCATTCGGCCGCGCAGGGGGCGGAGGCGCGCGTCGAGGAGATCCTCGAGAAGATCGAGAAGTACGCTCCGTACGTCGACGGCGTGACGCTCTCGGGCGGTGAGCCGATGCAGCAGGCCGAGGCGGTCCTCGCGCTCCTCGAGGGGATCCGCGCGCGGACGAACCTGTCCGTGCTGCTCTCCTCGGGTTACGAGCTCGCGGAGATCCAGGGGCAGCCGCTCGGGCCACGCATCCTCGACTTCGTCGACGTCCTCATCGCTGGCCGCTTCGAGCGCGACTCGGCCGTCGAGAATTCGCTGATCGGCTCGGCCAATCGCCGGGTCTTCCTCCTCAGCGATCGCTACTCGACGCACGACATCGCCGACGCCGTTCAGAGGGTCGACTGAAGCCCTGACCGGGCGCACGAATCCGTGATTTCGCGGGAGCGCGGACAGCGGTAGACGGCCCCGGGCGGGTCGAGTACCTTGTGCTGTTTCGTATTTTCCCCAGAGGCCGGAAATCGAGCGTCATCCGCCGTGTCGACAGAGACTGAGCTCCCCAAACAGTACGATTCTTCCTCGATCGAGTCCGAGGTCTACGAGCGCTGGATCTCGTCGCGCGCCTTCGCGGCGAATCCCGACGATCGCGAAGACCGCTACGTGATCATGATGCCGCTTCCGAACGTCACGGGAGCGCTCCACATGGGTCACGCGATGGACAACGTCATGCAGGATCTGCTGACGCGATGGCATCGCATGATGGGCGACAACTCGCTTTGGATGGCGGGAACCGACCACGCCGGCATCGCCACGCAGGCGGTCGTCGAGAAGCGACTCTTCGAGCTCGAAGGGAAGACGCGCCACGACATCGGACGCGACGCGCTCGTCGCGCGCATCTGGGAGTGGAAGGACCAGTACCAGAAGCGCATCGTCTCGCAGCAGCAGGCGATGGGGTGCTCGTGCGACTGGGATCGTCAGCGCTTCACGATGGACGAGATCTGCGCACGCGCCGTGCGTTGGACGTTCTTCAGCATGTTCCGCGACGGGCTGATCTTCCGCGGCAACCGACTCGTCAATTGGGACTGTCACCTGCAGACAGCCGTCGCCGACGACGAGATCTACCACGACAAGAAGCAGGGGCACTTCTGGCACTTGCGCTATCCGATCCTCGATGCTCAGGCGGGTGAGCCCGATCACGTGATCGTCGCGACGACGCGCCCCGAGACGATGCTCGGCGACACCGCGGTCGCTTGTCACCCCGATCCGCGCGGCCGGCTCGAGCAGCTCATCGCCGAGGCGAAGGAGCGCGTCGCGAAGGCTTCCGAGAAGGAGCGCGCCGACGCCGAAGCCGAGCTCGCTCGACTCGAAGCACGCGTCAAGTCGCACCTCCCGACGCTCGAGAAGCTCGCCGAGATGGCGCGCGGCGGGCGCCAGGTGAACCTCCCGCTGATGAATCGCTCGATTCAGCTGATCTGCGACGAGTGGGCCAAGCCCGAGCTCGGCTCCGGCTGCGTCAAGATCACGCCGGCGCACGATCCGAACGACTACGACGTCTGGACGCGGCACCAGGAAGAGATCGACATCATCAACATCCTCGAGACCGACGGCTCGCTCCATCGAAACGCGGGGGACTACGCCGGACTCGATCGCTACGAAGCGCGCAAGAAAGTGGTCGCCGACCTCGACGCCCAAGGACTGCTCGATGCGGTCGAGGATCGCGAGGTCGAGATCGGCCACTCGGATCGCTCGAAGACGCCCGTCGAGCCGTACCTCTCGAAGCAGTGGTTTGTGCGCATGGGCGACGTCGACGGCGGCGTCACGTGCGGTCGTGGCACGGACAAGGAGTTCCAGGCCGACGGTCTCGCGCAGGCGGCGATCGACGCCGTAGAGGGCGACTGGAAATCGGCGACGGGTCGCAAGCTGACCTTCCAGCCGGATCCTGTGCGCTACGGGAACACCTACGTCAACTGGCTCGCCGAGAAGCGCGACTGGTGCATCAGTCGCCAGCTCTGGTGGGGGCATCAGATTCCGATCTGGTCGGTCTCCTGCTCCGCGAGCGATCTCGACGCGCAGCTGGCGAAGCTCGCGTCACTCGAAGGAAAGGATGGCGTCTGCGTACGCGTCGGACGCGCCGACGGAACGAGCGTCGTCGCGAGCGATGCCGAAGCAGTGAAAGCCTTCGTTTCGGGGGGCTCGGACGATC
>CAYZGY010000930.1:0-3335 GCA_964478085.1 uncultured Planctomycetia bacterium | reverse complement strand
TAGTAGAACGCAGGATAGTCTCGAATCGAGTCGACGATGCGCGGATGGACATCGTAGTCGTTCCCCGCGAGCGTCAGCTGACCGTCTTCGAGCAAATCGAGTCGAACGTCCCTGGCGATCTCGACATGCGTGTTCGGCTTGAAGGCAAGCGGCCCGAGAAGGGCATCCTCGTGAGAACCGACGCCGTACGACTCGTGAAGGTGCACGAATCCGATCAAGTGCCCGAGCTCGTGCGCGACGTAGGTAGCCAGCCGCTCGCCACGCTCTTGAACAGAATCGCCCGGCTCGCCAATTCGATCACTGAAGACGAACGCGGCGTCCGACCGATCGACGTTCCCATGGTCGACCTTTTCACTCAGTCCGAGGTACTCCGTCGCAGCGGCTCCCGGAAAACCCTCTCCGGCCCCACCGACGTAGATCGTCGAGTACTGGTTCGTCTCTGGCGGCTCGAGAGTGAACGACACGTTCCAGTCGATCGTGAGCGTCTCGAGGGAGGAGAGCATCGCCTCGACAATCGCGTCCTCTTGCCCGAGCAAGTCTCCCCCCGCCTCGAACGCCGGAATCTCGAGCCCTTCGGCCACGATGGGGCCGGCGTAGGTCACATCGTCGGCGCCGTCGAGATCGAGGAACACGGTCTGGGTCTCCACGTCGTCGTCGTGAGCCGAAGACTGGTGCTGCTCAGGCGCGTCCGTCTCGAGCCATCCCCCCCAGTCGACGGTGGGAACCACCGGCGCATCGACGAGAGCCTGGAACGCCGCCGGGCCGCTCGACTCGGCCGGCTCGGCCAACGCCGCAGCCTGCAGCGAGTCATCGTCTAACGGCGCCGTGCCGACCTCGAAGCCGAATCCATCGGCTGAGAGAAGGACACGGGGTTCGAGAGACTCGAGCTGAAAGGACGCCCGAGTTGAGGCCGACATACTTCCCATGAATGTCCTTCGATCGGAGCTTCCACGATGTGCAACATGTTCACAATCGACAGAGGATTGTGCAGCGACGCACTCCCGTGGAGCACCGCGACCCTTCGAGTTTTTTGGGAGATTTTCGGCGACCCGAAGCTCTCATCGTACGAGCGCGAAGAAGGGCGAGCAAGGGACTTTTGACGGGTCCTGACAAACCCTCGAGGAGGTTTGAAGGTCTGTTAGATCTTCATGAAACACGCAGGGCGTTCGGGAAGACGCGGGAGACAGCGTCAGCCCTTCATCGGCGTCCCAAGAACTCATCGCGAAATCTTTCGAAGAACCGATGGTACTCGGGTCTCGTGAAATCGGGATAGGTCCACGGCAAGCTTCGATACTCGCCATCTTTCCAAACGAGTGTGATCTCCTCCCAGATTCCGTCTCCGCGGTACAGGCGATGGGAGAAGTTCTTCGTCGTCGCGAGGACGATGCGGCAGTCGTTGATCAGCCCAGGATCGACATTCACCGGTCTCTCGAATCGGGCGTGCTCGCTCTCGGGATCGTGATCGCGGACGTGATCACGGATCTCGTTCTCGATGTCGATCGACGCCAGCTTGACCGGAGCCAGACGATCCTGCTCGAGTCGCTCATGGATGACGAAGAAGCGGCGGACGAGCCCGTGCCCCATCGAAGCTTCGTAAGCGACAGTATCGGGGAACTCGAACAGGTCGCTCCGGCCGTCCGGATGGAGCGCGCCGAATCGTGAGACGATGCGCTCCCCCGCGAGATCGACGAGCTCGGCCGAGCGCCCTAAGACGCCGAAGAAGACAAACGCCGGTGGCGGGAGACGAATCGGTCGACGCGGACTCTTGGGCGCCATCGCTCAGGACTGGGTCGAGCCGTCGACCTTCCCATCGATGACGCGCGTGATCTCGACACCCAGCATCTCGACACCCAGCATCTCGACACCCAGCATCTCGACACCCAGAATCTCGACACCCAGCCGTCCGTCCCGCTCGACCGCGCGACCGGTTGCGCGGAGCTCACCGTCTATCGAGAGAGCGATCTCGGTGATGAAGCTCGCGCGAGGTCCGATCTCGATGAAGGACCCAGGCTCCCAGGCCGCGATCTCTCCCAAGCTGGCGCGCCCTGCCGCTGCGCCACCAGGCCCACTCAAGTCAGCGCGCAGCTCGACACGCGAGGTGTATTGTTTCGAGGACTTGGACATCGGATCTCGGGCCTGCGTCATATCGCTGAGGGGTAGATTATCGGATCCGATCGCGAAAATCGATGGGGCAGATCAACGAGGACCGTCGTCGAGTGCCCGAGCCAGCGCGACGACATCGACTCGCTCGACGCCGACCGCCAGGAGAGCACGCGCGCATTCGGAAGCGGTCGTTCCGGTCGTCAGAACGTCATCGACGAGCACGAGGTGTGACGGAACTCGGCGACGACGGCTCACACGCACACGAAAGGAACCGCGCAGGTTACGTCGGCGGTCCGAGCGTGACAGAGAGGCTTGGGCGCGCGTCCAGCGGCGCTTGCGAAGAGCCCGGCAGACCGGGAGCTTCGTCAACGCGGCGAGCTCTTCGACGATCTCGGCGCAGGGGTCGCGCCCGCGGACGAGCGTCTTGAACGGGTGCTGAGGGACCGCGGCAAGCGCGATCGGCGAGGAGTCGGCGTCGAGGTCGACCTCGAGGCGCTCGAGCATGCGCGCGAGCTGACGAACGAGGAATCTCCGGGCGACCGCGTGCGCGTGAAACTTGTGGAGGAGGACGAGCCGCCGCCACTCCCCCTCGTAGGCCGCAACGGCCGCGACGCGATCGTGCTTCCACTTCGTCCCGAGGCACGCTCCGCAGGAGTCGACCCAGCGCTCGCCTCCCTGCTCGTCGACACGGTTCGCCGCCAGCGGAAACCCGCAGCGGCGACAGCCGGCCTCGATCCAGGGAAGACCCGCAGAACAATCGGCGCACAGTCCGTCGCGTGCCGAGCAAGCCGCTCCACAGATCGGACAAGAGCCCGGAGCCAAGTTATCGAGAAGCCCCTCCCACGTCGCGGTAGCCACCTCCGCAGTGAAGAGACGTGCGATCTGAAGCCTCACGAGCCACCGAAGCACGGGCGAGGTCAGGCAGCCCGGAAAAGGCGGACCAGAAGGGGAAACAGAGGGCGACGACGAGCGACCTCGTCGCGCCGAACGACGCGAATTCCTCCACATCGGCGAGACGTCCTCAGCGTCCGAGAATGACCGAACGAAGGCGCGACGGAGAGTCCGAAGAGGGTGACGGGCGCCCGGAATCATAGCCCGAAAAAGCGCCCTCGCCACCCGCTTTCCGAAACTTGCAGGCCCCGAAGCAAATGGTACAATCCTCGGGCCACAAACCCGATCCAACGACCATTCTGGCGGGGTAGCTCAGGTGGCTAGAGCGGCGGATTCATAAC
>CAYZGY010000929.1:0-3359 GCA_964478085.1 uncultured Planctomycetia bacterium | reverse complement strand
CGCCGACCGCCTCGACCCGGCGCCTCGGGTCGGTGACGTGGTCGAGGCGCACCGTGTCTCGCCGGCGCCTCGCCGAACGGTCCGTCAGGCGACCCTCCAGGTCAGCGCGTGCGTTCGTCGCTCCGCGGTCCCGTTTTCTCCGGGAGCTTCCCCCTGGCGAGCGCCGCCTGTCGTTCCCGGACGATGCTCCACGGATCTTCCGGCTGCTTCGAGGCATCCGTGTAGCGCTCGAGATCTCTGAGGGCGATGACCTTGTAGTCGTTATCGTGGAGATACTTCATGTACTCCTCGAAGCGCTCCCGGGGCGTGTGCACCCACGGATGCTCGCCTTCCGGAACGCCGTGGAACTGCAGGATCGCGATCTTACCGTCCCTTGCCTGCTCCACCGCGCGAACGAAGTCGGAGAGCTTCCAGTCGGGCCGTGCGTCGCCGGCGGACGGAAGGAGCAGGGGATGATCGCGCGTGGGGTCGTAGGCGAATCCGCGACCGTGCTCGTACGGATACTCGGGAGCGCCACCACGGCGCGCGAAGCGGATGCCGTGAGCTTCCAGCACATCGAAGGCCCGGTCCGAAATCGCGTTGCCGGGCCACGCGAAGGTGACCGGCTCGGGGATGCCGTGCTCACGACAGCGCGCCTCGATCGCGCTCAGCTGCTCGTCGAGCTTCGCGACGCTGGCATCGCTGACACCCATGTGGTCGCGCGTGTGGTTGCCGATCTCGAAGCCGTCGTCGTGGAGGCCGCGGATCTCCTTCCACGTCATGTAGTCCTTCTTGTTCTTCGCAAAGTTGAAGCCTTCGGTGATGAAGAACGTCCCTCCGAAGCCGTACTTCTTGAGGATCGGACGTGCGACGGTATAGTGCGATTTGACCGAGTCGTCGAAGGTCAGCACCACGAGGCGATCCGGGATCGCCTCGAGCCCGGACACGGAGCGCGAAAAGAGACCCGAAAACAGCGAGAACAGAACGAGAACGAGCGTCGAGATCGAGCGAGTTTGCACAGGTCACCTCCGCGATCATTGTAGCGACTCGACGAGAATCATAGAATGACTCCATGAAGACTCTCGGTCGCGTTCTCCCCCTCATCTGCCTCGTGGCAAGCTCCACTCACGCCGCGGATTTTTTCGTCTCGCCTCACGGGAAGGACGACGATCCGGGGACGCGGGAGAAGCCTTTCGCGACGATCACGCGTGCGCGTGATGCAGCGCGGTCGATCCAGGGCGAGTCGATCACGATCCACCTCCGCCGCGGAACCCACTACCTCGCCGAGCCCGTCGAGCTTTCACACGAAGACTCGGGCACCGCCGAGCACCCGGTCGTCTACACCTCCTTTGAGAACGAACCCGTGACGATCAGTGGCGGCGAACATCTCGAGCTCGAATTCGAGCCCTACCGAGATGGCATCGTTCGCGCGAAGGTTCGTCCCGAGTTCACAACCGACCAACTCTTCCTCGGAGGTGCTCGCCTGCACATGGCGCGCTACCCGAACTACGACTCCGACGCGCAGCACTTCAATGGCTCCGCTGCCGATTGCATTTCCCGCGAACGCGCCGCGCGGTGGAAGAACCCGAAGGGAGGATTTTTCCACGCGATGCACTCGGCGCACTGGGGCGACATGCACTACCGAATCACCGGGAAAAATGCGAAGGGTGAGGTCCAGTACGAGGGAGGCTGGCAGAACAACCGCAAGTCCCGGCCGCACCGCGACCATCGCTTCGTCGAGAACATCTTCGAGGAGCTCGACGCACCGGGAGAGTGGTTCCTCGACGAAGAGAATGACCTGCTGTACCTCTTCCCCCGAGGAGGCTGGGTGCCACGGCCAGAGTCGAAACGCAAGCTCGAGTCCGTTCACCTCGAGCAGCTCTTCATCCTTCGCGGCACACGGGAACGCCCGGTTCGCCACGTTTCGCTGCGTGGCCTGACGCTGACGCACACCGCGCGCACGTTCATGAAGAATCGCGAGCCACTCCTTCGAAGCGACTGGACCACGTGGCGCGGCGGCGCGGTTTTCCTCGAAGGCACCGAGGACTGCCGCCTCGAGAACCTCACCCTGCGCAAGGTCGGAAGCAATGCGATCTTCGTCAATCGCTACAATCGACGCGTGACGATCTCCGGAACACACGTCGTCGACGCCGGCGCGAGCTCGGTCTCGTTCGTCGGCAGCCCGAAAGCGCTTCGTTCCCCGCTCTTCGAGTACAACGAAAAGAGCACCTTCGACGACATGGATCGAACGCCCGGCCCACGGTCGCCGGACTACCCGGCTCAGTGCACGGTCGACGACTGCCTGCTGACTCGCAACGGCCGCTTCGAGAAGCAGACGGCCGGCGTCAATATCTGCATGGCAGAGGAGATCACTGTTCGCCGCTCGACGATCAACGACGTCCCACGCGCGGGCATCAACATCTGCGACGGCGCCTTTGGTGGCCACCTCTTGGAGCACTGCGACGTCTTCAACACCGTCCGTGAGACGGGTGACCACGGCTCGTTCAACTCCTGGGGGCGCGACCGCTTCTGGCACGCGAACCGCGGCACGACCGAGGCCTGGGTCCGCAAGGCCCCGGACATGCCGACCTGGGACGCACGAAAGAGGACGATCATCCGACACAATCGCTGGCGCTGTGATCTCGGTTGGGACATCGACCTCGACGACGGCTCGAGCAATTATCACATCTACAACAACCTCTGCCTCTCGGGTGGAATCAAGCTCCGCGAAGGCTACCGTCGCGTCGTCGAGAACAACGTCCTGGTCAACAACACGTTCCACCCGCACGTCTGGTACGAGAAGTCCGAGAGCATCTTCCGTCGGAATATCATCTTCGCACCTCACGCGCCGGCTGGAATGAAGCCACAGAACTACGGCCCGGGTGTCGACGACAACTTCCTGCACGTCGACGGCGCAGAGGTCGGCCCGGCGACGGAGCTGCAGAAGATCAGCCGAGCGGATACACGCTCCTTGCGTGGAGATGCCCTCTTCGTCGACGAAGAGAAGGCCGATTATCGCGTGCGCGAGGACTCACCGGCTCGCAAGATCGGCTTCGAGAACTTTCCGATGGCCGGCTTCGGCGTCGTCTCCGAGCGCCTGAAGAACTTCGCACGCGAACCGATTCTCCCGGGGTCACCCGAGGAGCTCGGCATCGTCAATCGCGGCTGGGGACAATCGAAAGTTCTCTCCCCACACAAAAAGAGCCGCAGGACCCTCTGGGCGGGCGCTACTGTGCGAAATGTCCAGACCGAGGGAGACAAATCGGCCGCCGGACTCGATTCGATTCGCGGCGTTCTCGTTCTCAAGGTACGGAAAGGGTCTCTCGCAGATCGCCTGGGACTGAAGCCTCTCGATGTGATCCTCGGTGGAGCGCAGTCGA
>CAYZGY010000928.1:0-3360 GCA_964478085.1 uncultured Planctomycetia bacterium | reverse complement strand
GTCGTCATCCCCGAGGTCCTCATCTTCGCACTCCTTCGCGAATGTGTGCTCGACGCGCGTGTACTCGAGGCTCGGGATCCAGAGACGCTCGCTCGAGGCCGCGTCGAGCTCCTCGCGCAGCTTGTTGAGCGTCGCCTCTTCCTCGGTGTCGGGGACGGTGACGATCTGACCCTTCTGGTTCGCCGTGTACTGGACGAGAGTCGCGTCGATCGCCTGCTGGGCGAGCAGCACCTTGCCGCGCAGCTCGACCTTCTGCGTCACGGTCTCGACGATCTCCTCGAACTCGGCTTGCTGTCCCTCGAACGCGGTGACCATCTCGTCGACGGACGAGAGCGGCTTGGTCTCCTGCTTCGCGCGGCTGATCGCGTTCTTCGCGTCAGAATTGACGAGCGAGGTCAGCCAGCTCGAGATGAAGAGCGCGGCGAAGACGATCCCCGCCGCGAAGAAGGCGTGCTTCTTCTTGCGGTCGAACGCCTTGGCGTCCTTGTCCTCCGCGGGCACGAGATCGACGTCGCAGGGCGCTATGCCGAGGCCCTGGAGACCGGCACCGAGCACCGAGGCGAAGGCCGGCAAGTGCGCCTGCAGGAGGCGCAGGTTGACGTCGCGCGCGACGCGGAAGTGATTGATGCTCTGCACCTTCTCGACCGAAAGCCCGAGGCTCTCCGAGAGGAAGCGCTGAATTCCGATGACCTTCGAGCCGTTTCCGAGCAGGTAAAGTTTCGAGAAGCTCACCTCGCCGTACTGGCTGCGGTAGAAGCCGATCGAGCGGTGGATCTCGCCGATGAGCTCCTTGAGCTTCGGCTGGATGACCGCCTGGAAGATCTTGACGGCTCGCTGCGGCACCTTCGCCGTCTCGAGCTTGAGCTTCTCGGCCTCGGGAAAACCGAGCTTGAAGCGCTCTTGGATCGACTTGGTGATCTCGTTGCCCGAGTGCGGCAACGAGCGAATCCAGAAGCGACGGCCGTCGACGAGGACGAGGTCCGTGTGGGTCGCGCCGATATCGAGGATGATCGACGGCTCGTCGGGCGCGATGTCGTGCTGCACGAAGTTGAGCAGCCCGAGGTACCCGATCGAAATCGTCTCGACGCCGAGCTCACAGCCCGAGAACTCGAGCATGAAGTCGTCGATCTGCTCGCGACGAACCGCGAAGATCGCGACCTCGCGCTCCTCTCCGGGCAGGTAGTCGCGATCGATGATGTGGTAATCCCACGTCACCTCGTCGAGAGGGAAGGGGATCTGCTGAGTGGCCTCGTGGCGGACCATCTCGTCGACCTTCTTCTCGTCGAAGGCCGGAACCTTGATGAATCGCGAGAAGGTGCCCTGGCCCGGGTGCGTGATCGCGATGGGCTCTCGGACTTGATTGCGCTGCGCAAACGCGGCGAGCGCTTCGCGCGCCTGCGCTGAGGGGTCACCGTCCCCGCTCGTCGAGTAGTCGACCTTGTCAATGGCAGCGATCTCGACGTGCCCCTGCGCACGACGAAGCTTCACCGCCTTGAGGGAGGATTTCCCGAGATCGACACTCCAGATCGTTTGGATGGCCATGGCCGTTTTCCTACGCCGCTAAACTTTCGCTCGGGAAACCCGCGCGTTCGTTCCGGCGAGACTCGTACCGGCAAGAAAGAGCCAGTGAGATCTGCTGCGCGCCGCGTGAGACATGAGACCGTGTCATGTACACAAGCGATCGCACCACATACGAGTCACCGTTTCGTCACGAACGAGAAGGGTTCCCGGGCTTTGCCCTACCCCGCGAGGGAGGACGTAGCCTTCGAAAACCACAAGACGAGATGTGCGGATCGAGACCGAAACCAACCACTTCCCCGTTGAGGAGTCATGCAAAGCCGCGTCGAGACTCGGCGTGCAGACTCGCGAAACGAGACGCCAGGATTTCACCTAACACAGGAAGGGGATTACGTTTCGATAGCCTTTGGATCGTAGCACACCCTCCGATAAGGTGTCAATCGTACGCACGTTAGCGCCGACCGAGACACGGCGAACACCCGGACTTTCAGACCGAACGGCTCCGCCGTATCGCGAGTCGAACGAACTTCGCACACACGATCGCCCTCGCATCGAGGGGAATAGAATCGGTGGGAATTGAGACGGGAGACCCGGTGGCGAGGTTGAAAACCGGACCGGAAACCGCGTTCCGGGACGAACGCTCAGCACACTCGCACGAGCAAAAGCACGCGCGAGCCTCTACGGAGCGTCTCCAGAAAGCTTGTTTCCGAGACCTTTACGCGCTCGTGGAAACCCTGGACCCCGTTTCGGAATCCGCCGCCGCCGAAGCACGTCCCATTTCCCTGGAAAACAACTTGCTAAAAACACTTACGGTCATGACGGGACTCGGGCCCCGGCACGAGGCGAGTGTACCGGTCGGTCCTGAAGCAAGTCAAGCCGCGAATCGAGGGCTCAAGACTCGGCGAGCTTGGCGAGAACGGCCTGGATGTCCTCCCACGTCTTGCGCTTTTCGTGGGGTGATCGGAGAAGGTAAGCGGGATGGTAGGTCACCCGCACCGGAGTGCCGAAGTCATCGTGGAAATGCCCCCGCATCCGCCCCACCCCGAGCTCGTTCTCGAGCAAACCTCGGGACGCGACGGAGCCGAGCGCGACGATCACCTCGGGCTGAATGATCTCGATCTGCCGGCGCAGGAAGGGCCGGCAAGTCGCCATCTCCTCGGCCGTTGGCGTGCGATTCTGCGGCGGGCGGCACTTGAGGACGTTCGCGATGTAGACATCGGAACGCTCCCATTTCATGCCCTTCTCGATGATCGCCGTGAGGAGCTGCCCCGCGGGCCCGACGAAGGGCTCGCCTCGGCGGTCCTCCTCGAAGCCGGGCGCCTCACCGACGAACATCACGCGCGCGGACGGGTTGCCGACCCCGAAGACGGTCTGCGTACGACCGTCGCAGAGGCTGCAGGCGCGGCACGCGGCGACCTCGGGACGCATCGCCTCGAGGGCGGCTCCCGGATCCGTCGCCGGAGCCGCGGGTCGCGGCAGCTCCGCCTCGGTCATCGCCGTCTGGACCACGGGAACCGCGGCACGATCGGGGATCCTCGCCTTCGCGGGTTCGGAGGGCTGGGAAACAGGAGTCGCCGCCCGTCGTCGGACGGGCGCGATCGGTGCGTCCCAGCCGAAGGCCCGATCGACCTCGATGCGCTGGCGCACGAGGCGGACGACCTCGTCGAAGGGATCCTCGTAGACCTCGGGGGCGTCGGATTCGCTCATCGACCTCTTCACTCGTTCTCGGACGTCGTGATTCTACGATCCCGCCCGCTCCGCCGTCCAGCAGCCGGTCAGGACAGCAACGCCGCCTCGTCGGCGTCGACGGGCGGCTCGGCCCAGGACCCATCGAGCCCCTCC
>CAYZGY010000927.1:0-3374 GCA_964478085.1 uncultured Planctomycetia bacterium | reverse complement strand
CGACATCGATAGCGGCGAGGAGCTCGACGCGAACCAGGAAGGCATGCTCTGCGTCAAGGGGCCAAACGTCATGATCGGCTATCTCAATGACCCCGATCTCTCGGCCGAGGTCCTGGACGACGGCTGGTACATCACGGGCGACATCGGCAAGCTCGACGAGGACGGCTTCCTCGAGATCACCGACCGGCTCAGTCGCTTCTCGAAGATCGGCGGCGAGATGGTCCCGCACGTCGGCATCGAGAGCGAGCTTCAAGACGTCTCCCCCGACGTGCGCTTCGGCGTCACGTCGGTACCCGACGACATCAAAGGCGAGCGCATCGTCGTCGTCCACACACCGCTCGAAGACGGCTCGACACCCGCGGACCTCTGCTCGGCGCTGCGCGAAAAAGGTATCCCGAACCTCTGGATCCCCAAACCGAGCAACTTCATCGAGGTCGACGAGATTCCCGTCCTCGCGACGGGCAAGACGGACCTGCGCGCGCTCAAGGACATCGCGAATCGGGGCGGGTAGGGTCGATCCGAAGACTCTATTCGCTCCCTGAGTGGATGATACTACTCTGCCGCACAGACCAGCCAGATCGCGGCGCTCTTCGGAACAAGGCTCCTGTCGCCGACGACCCGAGGGTCAAGATCTCTGCTCCGAGGATAGAATGGTGTGCAAAACGTCGTGCCGGCACGGTGAGAAGACAACAACCCGGCGCCCTCGACTGACGGTTGCGAAACAGTCGTTCCCGACGCATGAAGTCTCGAAGAGTTCGCATCACCATTGTGACGTTCCTCTCGACGCTCGCGGTCCTCGCGTGCGCACGAGTAGCGCATCATCACTGGCGCATCGACGTCGAGCTCACGCGACTCGCGTCGGACGACGAGGACGAGATGCGCCGCGCCGTCGAATGGCTCGTCGCACACGGAAGGCGGGAAGCGGCCGCGCCTGTCCTCGAGCTCATCCTCGAAGACCACGAGCGCGCCGAATGGGGATGTGCGGCTCTCTACCGGCTCGGTCGGGCCTCCGTCTCGTCGCTTCTTCTCGCGGTCTACGACGTCGACGAATTACACCTCCCACTTCATTGGGCCGTCGAGGAGGCGTGGGAGTCGAAAGCGCTCGACGCGGAGGAACCGGTGTCCGTCCCACGACTGCTCGATCACCCTCGAGCAAACGTCCGTGCCGCTGCGACGCTCTTGACCATCTCACGAGGAGTGACCGGACCGGAGCTCGTCGAGCGCACCAGAGCCGGGCTGCGTGACGAAGCGCTCGCCGTGCGCTTCGCGGTCGTCAAAGGACTGTCTCGACGTCGAGACTGGTCGGACTCGGTGCGCGAGGCGATTCGCGAAGCGCTCTCGAACGACAACGACACCGTCCGCTCCGCCTGCGTCGATTGGCTCGGTCCTCGTGCGACCGCCCCCGCGGTCCTCGAAGGGCTCCAAGAAAAGGGTTCTTAGCCGCCGCTCTTCGCGCCGCGGAGGTCCTCGAGCTCGGGCCGCATCTGCGCGCGCTTGAAGCGGTAGTAGACCTCGAGCGTCATCGCGCCGAGCGCCGTCGCGTAGACACGCCCTCCCGCCGTTCCCCATCGTCCGACGGGGTCCCACGAACCGTCCTCGTCGATGTCTCCACGTCGCTGCGAATCGAGAAGAGCTTTCTGCATCGCCGCGTTCCAGACGCGCCACTCCTCACCGCCAAACTGGAAAAGCGCGTAGGTCGCGTAGTACCAGTGGTAGAAGTCCACCTCCGATGAATCGTCGTGTGTCCACTTGGGCAGGCTCGACATCAGGTGCTTCACCCCTTGGCGAATCGTCCGGTCGGTGCGCGGCTCTTCGAGGAAGAGACGGCTCATGACGCTGACTCCGGTCATGCAAGGCAGGCCGACACGGTCGGAGCCCTTGACGCGATAGTGCGTCCAGCCCGTCGTGTCGGTCATCTCTCGGTAGTACTCGCCGATCTCGCGCATCGGCACGCGGAAGGCTTCGTCCGAGATCGAGACCGGAGCCGCTTGCGAGGTCTTGAGCGCGAGCAGCATCCAACCGGTCACGGACGTGTCCGCGTCCTCGACGCTGTAACCGTATCGCCAACCCTTCTTCGGTCCGCGCGCGCGAAACGCGAAGTGCGTCGCCGCCTGAACGCGACGCTTGAGCTTGAGGAAGTCGCCCGAAAGGATCAGCAGCTCGCCGAGCGCCATCGTCGCGATCGCATGCTCGTACATCGCGCAGGAGTAGCCGTGACGTCCGATGCGCCCGTGCTCCGTGCTTCCCGGATCGCGCTGCTGTTGACGAACGAGCCACTGGTACGCCTTGTCGACCGCTCGCTGATACTCGGGCGTCTCGGCGTGCTTGTGCGTTATCCCCGCGCCCGTGAACGCGAGGAGCGCGAGCGCCGTGACGCCGATGTCGTACTCGCTCGAGCCAAGCCCGGCTCCGGCTCGATCACCGAGACCGCGACACGTCTTCTTGCAGCGCTCGTGAAACTCGGCCGCACGCCAGCTACCATCGGGATGCTGGTGGCGAACGAGCCAACCGAGCGCCGCACGCACCGCGCTCTCCGTCGCCTCGCTGCCGCCCTCGCTGAAGAGCATTCCTTTGCCGAATCGCGCACCGTAGGAGCCCGCGGCACCAGCACCGGCGCCGACCGCTTCGTTCAAGAAGAGGCTGTCGAGGTTGATGTCGGTCACCGCATTGGAATCGATCCCGCGCGCCAGCTCTTCGGCGCGCTCCTTGTACTCCTCGACGACACGCTCGAGCACCGGCACATCGCTCGTCGGAAGCGGGATGCGAATCTTGCGCTCGAGGTCGCGCGGCGGAGGAGCCTCGAAGTCGACCCGCTGCGGCTTCGCGAGCCGGATCGTCGTGCGCGACTCTTCCTCCGGCTGGCGCTCGAAGTAGACGACGAGACCGAGACCGAGCCCGAGGAGAAGGTGCAGCGCTCCCGAGAGAGCCCAGTACGGCATCGCGACGAGCCAACCCGGACGCACGCGAATCGTCTCGGCGGGAGGCGATTCGAGCTCACTTTCCGCGTGCACGTTCGATGCGCTCCTTGAGGAACTTCGCGAAGACCTCGCCGCGCAGCGGCTCGTTCCACTTGACGAGTCGCAAGCGGGTCGGAGAGTCTTCGTCACTCGCGCTGACGATCTCGACGGCGTAGATCGGCGAGCTGCGACTCTTGTTCGCCCGCACGACCTCGACGTCTCGAATCGAGGCGAGCTCGATCTCGCGGGAGTCCACACGACCGAAGGTCTGCGGCAATCGGAGCCTTCCCCGAGGCCCGGCGACGACAAGATCACGACAACCGGTCAAGAGCTGCGCTCGCTGTCGCCACCAGAGCACCGCGCCGAGAACGACAAAACCCCGAGGAGGCCGGCCGCGTCCGAGACGGCGATGTCGAT
>CAYZGY010000926.1:0-3375 GCA_964478085.1 uncultured Planctomycetia bacterium | reverse complement strand
GTTCTTCTCCTTTCATAGTCCTTCAGGACGGGCGTGTTCTCTTGTCGCTCATCCGTAACCGTCCGGGCGCGGGGCGAAGAGACACTTGACCTCAACTCTGGCCGGTTATCTGCCGATGGGAAAGCGGCCCTCTCCGAGTTCCCGAGAGTGCCCTTACGATGAGTCACGGATTCGTGGCAGTGTCGCCGAACGCTCGTCGCCGCCAAAGTCGCCCCAAAGCCCCCAAAACGACAAATCCGGCTCCCCCGCAAGCGGAGAAACCGGATCATCTTGCGACGAAAAAAAGTTGGTGGAGGCGGGGGGAATCGAACCGAAGTCTGCCGACTTTCATGCTGTGTCGTCTTGCGGACACGGCGAGACGACTTGCGGTCAGATTGCGTCGAACAGCGGACCCGCGTCTCGACTTACGACTTCTGCCGATAGCAAGTTACGGACAGAACCAGGACACGACGCGGCAAGTTGCCGACATCCGCTCGCCCCAAAACGGCCCCAAAGCAAGGACGACGAATTGATGACCGTGATCGAATGCTGGCCACGGTTGTCAGTGGAGATTCGCACGGCGATCGTCGACTTGGTCGAAGAGACGAGAGGTTTATCCGGCTGTCGCTCGTAGCGGCGCGATTAGCGCGGAAAGCGCGAGAAGCCCCATGCGCCGAACGCAGCGACGGGGGGAGGGCAGGACGGTGGTTGATGAGTGTCAGTTGATGCTATGAGCACCCACCTACCTCGGACCAGGGGGCAGGTGTGCAAGTAAGAATCTCGTCATGTACGTTCGCAAGTGAAGAGACGTGCCCTTGCCTCTCCGGATGCCGTGGTCGCGGTTGGGATAAGCAAAATAGTCGAATTGCTTGCCCAGCTCGATCAGGCGGTCTACCAATCCCTCGGTTATCTCGAGATGAGTATTGGTCTCTCCGGTTCCGTGGATGATCAGGAGGTCTCCCTTCAGACCTTCGGCGAAGTTGATCGGAGCAGACTTCCGGTATCCCTCCGCGTTCTCCTCGAGGGTCCGCATGAAAATCTCCTGAAACCATGCGTTGTAAAGATGCGGCTGCGGCTTCGGCGCCACGGCGATTCCTACGTGATAGACATCCGGCTTACGGAACATGGCGTTTAGCGTGTTCGAGCCGCCACCGCTCCAGCCCCAGATGCCGACCCGGGACAGGTCGACGTACGGCCGGATACTTCCCAGCTTCTTGAGACCCGCGGCCTGGTCATCGGTGGAGAGGACGCCGAGCGTTGGAAACTCGGCCTTGCGCCACGAAGTGCCTTTCGGTGCTGGTGTGCCGCGGCTGTCCATGCAGACCACAAGATAGCCAAGGTCCGCGATGGCGCGATGGAAACTCGTCTGGCTGCCGCGCCACCTGTCCAGCGCCTCCTGCGCGTACGGTTCACTATACACGTACACGAGAACAGGGTACTTCCGGGACGGATCGAACTCGCGTGGCTTGATCATGTACGCGTCCATCACTACACCACCGCCGATATCGAGTTGAACGAACTCGGTCGGCCGCGTGATCCACGACTTCATCTTTTCGCGGAGCCGCTTGTTGTCCTCGAGTACTCGCATCACCTTGTGGTCCGGCAGTCTCACGAGCTCGGTGACCGGTGGTGTGTCGAACGTCGAGCGGGTACGGAAGGCCAGTTTGAAGTTGGGAGAAATGTCGTAATCGTGCGTGCCGGGCTGATCTGCGGGAGTGATCCGTTCGTTGTTTCCGCTTCCATCAAGCTGCGCTCGATAGAGGTATCGCTGCGTGCCGTTGTCGGGCGAGGCGTAGTAGTAGTACCAACCCCCGGCCTCATCCACACGGGCGAAGTCGATGACGTCGACACCGCTCGGCGTCAAGACCCCGACCTCCTTTCCTCCGCGCTCGTAAACATATGCCCGACGCCAGCCGTCGCGGTCGCTCAAGACGATGAACGCGCTGTCGTCGCGAATCCACTCCGGCCCGGCATCGGTTTCGTAGGCCCCAGCGACCCAGGCCGGATCCGTTTCTTCGAAGATGGACCTGATCGCACCCGTGCGGATATCGGCGATGAGGTACTCGCGCTTATCCCGGCCACGGCTCAACTTCTCGACGAACAGCTCATGAGAATTGCCAGCCCAGCTGAGCTTCTGTAGATAACATCCCTCTTTCGGCTGGGAGATGGAGAGCCAACGGTTCGCCTTTCCCTCGGCATCGACCAAGCCGACCCGCGACTTGTTGATGGTCTCGCCGACCCTCGCGAAGCGACGCTGCTTGACCTCCGGGTACGTGGGATCGCTCGGTTCAAGTGTCGCTCTGAACGGCACACCGGAGCTGTCGGTCTCCATGAAGGCGATCCACTTGCTATCGGGACTCCAGACCGCACGACCATTTGAAATCGATCCATCGATCGCGTTCTTGGTGAGAGGAGTCGTCCGGCCGCTGCGCAGATCGCGCACGCGCAGGCTTCCCTCCTGGTAATCGATGGCGAGACGGCTGTCGGGGGACGTGTTGCGTCGACGTGATCTCCGGCCGCGAGCATCCCCTCCTCGGCGAGCTGGGCCCAGGACCGTGCGTTTGCCGGTGGCGGCGTCATAACGAACCTGAACCGGTCGGTTCGACCCGCGCTCCCGCTCAGTCACGCTGTAGCCCGAGCCATCGGGAAGCCAAGTTCCTCGAAAGGACCTGGCTCTACCCGCGAATTCTCCTGTCTCGTAAATCGCCCGCAGTCGCACCTTGGCTTTCTTGAGCAACTGCTCCGTGGAGTCCTGACCATGACCGTCAGGCGCAGCAGCGCCGCCGGCGATACAGACGAACGCGAGACACGCAACAACCAGACTCGATTTCATTGTTCGTTAGCTCCCTGAAGTCAGTGTGTTCCTTCGCAGCACGGCGTTGGTGTCGTCGGTCAGAGACGGTGGGAGGACCGACTGCGTGTCAGCGTCGGAATCAGGCGCGTCCGAGTGGCCTTTTTCGTCGGAAGACGTGCCATTCAGGATGCCTTCTGAACCAAGACTGGACAAGGACAAGATCGCCTGGCTCACCGGGGTGGGAACGCCAACCGCTCACCGCGCTCCCCGTGATCTTCATCGCGATCGAACGCAGTGGGGCAAGTCCATCTTCAATACTAGGTCCCCAGTCCCAACGTGCGACCATCGGGTAGAGGCAACCGCTTGAGCAGTAGATTCGAATAGGCGATGAGCGGCCCAGATATGTCGCTTTGCCCGTACGTGTTGGGATTGACCATCCGTCGGACTCGCGCTGCCCACTCTGCTTGGTCGAACTTGTGCGAGTTTCTCGGACGCTCAGGTTTTGAGAAGGCCTCCTCATCCGTGAGCGACTCCAACTCCTTCATCATACGAATCCCCTCCCACTCTCGCCGCAGGAGTGTAAACACGACGTCCAGCGGAAC
>CAYZGY010000925.1:2982-3382 GCA_964478085.1 uncultured Planctomycetia bacterium | reverse complement strand
CCCACCTTCAGACCGGCAAGATTCCCGGCCGCGGAGCCGACGGACGACTTCAAATCGACGAGGAGAGCGGTCTCGTCTTCGTGCTCTTGCCGGGTGGCAAGTTCAAGATGGGCTCGATGAAGCCGACCGAAGAGCTTCCCGCGGGCAAGCCCAACGTCGATGTCCTCGGCCGTCGGAACGAAGAACCTCCCAGAGTCATCGAGCTGGAGCCGTTCTTGCTCTCGAAGTTCGAGATGACGCAGGGGCAATGGTTGCGCTTCACCGGCGAGAACCCGAGCACCTACGGACCGAAAACGAAGTCCTCCGAGAAGCCTCGTTCGCTTCTTAACCCCGTCGAGCATCTCGACTGGAATCGCGCGAATGAGATAATGTCGCGACTCGGGCTGACGCTGCCGACCGA
>CAYZGY010000925.1:0-2972 GCA_964478085.1 uncultured Planctomycetia bacterium | reverse complement strand
GAAGCACAGTGGGAGTACGCGGCACGCGGTGGTACGAGCACACCGTGGTTGACCGGCGAGGAGATGCAGTCGCTCGTCAATGGCGCAAACCTCGCCGATCGTGTTCTCAAGCAACGTACCGGCCTCGCGCACGCGATGGAATGGCTCGACGATGGTCACGTCGTTCATGGTGCTGTCGGCGAGTATCGGGCGAACGGCTTCGGGCTCCACGATGTCTCGGGTAACGTCTGGGAATGGTGTCGTGATCGTTACCATCAAGCCCCCGAGAAGCTTGCGACCGACCCCGGAGATGGCGAGTCTCTCGGAGGCTCACCGAGGCTGCGCGTAAATCGTGGCGGTAGCTTTTACAGCCCAGCGTCGGAGGCTCGTTCGGCCTTTCGCGGATATCGGGATCCGCTCGACAGCGCCAACGATCTCGGCGTGCGTCCGGCGCGGGACGTCGCGAACTAGAAGATTCCGTGCGATTCCTTGGATGTAGCGGCATCGCCAGCTGTACACTTGCCCCATGCTGCACGTCTTCCTGGGGACAACTTGCTCCGCACGGTTCTCGTGCGATTTGCGCCGGCTTTTTCGACGTCTTCGACGGAGAGTGGCCGCAGCCGTCCTCTTGTGTATGGGCACGTTGCTTCTCGGCGGCGATGTCCACGCGAGTGTGCAGAATGACGACACCGAGTTCCCGATAGTCGTCGATGGGCGTTTCTCGCTGAATCGCGCGGGTCGGCAGCTGGAGTGGTCCGACGTGGATGCCTTGGCGTTCATCAGCTCTCCTATCGAGGACTCTACTCCCCTTTACGTGCCGACGAGCGCACCGAGCGCGAACTGTCTTGTCGCGGCGATCTCGCGGGTGCGCGATCACGAGACCGAGTTCCTTTGGCTTGTTTTCGCCTTCGAAGCCCGTACGGTCGTCGATAACGGTATCGCTCAGGTAGCGAGCTTCGAGTTTCCGTATTCCTGGGGGCCAAGAGACTTCGAGTCCTCCAAGCTCACTCTGCTGACAATCGTCGCCGCCGGGGTACCGACTTTCTTCGGTTTCGAATTTGACCTCACGGGCAACGGCATCTCCAACGGCGCCCCGTCCGGGTTCGGGATCGAGGCAGCAGCCTCGATCGGCTCTTCGCCGCTCTCCGCGGCTCCTCATCTCGTCGTCGAAATGCGCATTCCGCTTCTCCCCGAGGGCGCCGCAGCGGGAGTCGAGACGCGTCAAGGAACGTCGAGAAACACGTACGTGTCCAGCGACATTATCGACGACGAACGCAAGGTCCCGCAGATCGGGCCGCAGATCATCATCGGGATCGCGAGTGACGGCAGGATGCAGATCGTAACGCAGGCGCGAGTGCCCGCGGGGTTTCCGGTGCTCCGACGAGGCGATGCGAACGTCGATGGACGAGTGGATCTCTCCGACGCCGTCTTCACTCTCGGGTGCCTTTTCCAGGGCGCGGAGTGTCCGAGGTGCCCCGATGCGGCGGACACGAACGACGACAACAGGGTCGACCTGTCCGACGCTGTCTCGATTCTCGATTTCGCTTTCCAAGGCGGCCCCCCACCCCCGACACCCGGGCCGTTTGTGTGCGGTTTCGACCCATCAGACCCCGACGTGCTCGGGGCGTGTGATTACGACAGGTGTGACTGACGAGCGGGGTTCCTTACGGCGACCGCTCTCGCGTCGCCGTAAAACTCGCCGACGTTCGATAGTTCTCGGCCACTCGGCCTAGCGCTCACGCCATGGGCGTACGGGTCCGTACGACCCGGTGGGTCCGGCAGATTCGGTTGACCGCGAGTCCCGCGACCCTGTCGGCGTTCAACGAAGCAGCTCTCGCTTCGACGGCCGCGACGGACCAGCGATAGGTCCGAGCTCTGTCTTCGCCGTCGCCGGTGGACCCATCGGTCGGGATGACCTTGGCGAGACCCGACTTCTCTCGCCCCGTCGACGGAAGCAAGCTCTTCCGTGGGGTTGCCCGACGCAGTCGGATCCGGCGCGCGAGGCATGCGGGGTGCGCGGGATGTGCGGGATGCCTGCAAACGCGTGGCGCGGCCAGAAGACCCGCTGCGAGTCCTCCGAGCCCGGTCGAGGCGTTCGGCCGGGCCGGGCTCGGAGAGTAATCCGGATTTCGGTGTGACGTCGGACGCGGAATCTCGCTCGAAGAAGTATGGGAGATCGCTCTTCGGCGACCCAGCCGGCAAGTAGGCCCGCGGTCCGCCACAGAGCCGTTCTCCCACAAGTGTCGGCTCGTCAATCTGACCTTCACCCCCGTCAAGACCCACTGCAGCAAAGGAGCCTCCGATGTCGAGTGCCCAACGCTATCTTCTGACAGATTCACAGAAGCACGTTCCTTCGGAGCGCGCCCGGAGTTGTAGGTTTTCCCCTTCGAGCTCTCTTGTAAGAGGCCTGACCATGAGCCCGTCGTTTTCTCGATTCCACAGCCCGCCCGTCGCCCTTCTTCTCGTCGCGCTCTTGTGCCTTTTCGGGCCGCCACTGCTGGGGAACCGGCAAATCGCCACGACGATCTACCCCGAAGGCGTGACCGACTTCTCGTTGACGTCTCCGAAGCTCTTCTGGCTCAACGGCGCCTCCTGTGTCGAGACACCGGATCACGGTCCGGTTCTCGGCGCGGGAGACCCCCATTGGGTCGCTCGAATACCGACGCACGGCGGCCCATCGCGCCGGCTCTTTTTCTTCAACCCCCCGCGACCAGAAAACGTCTGCAACCCTTACCGGTTTCTTTCCGAGATCGAGTCGGATGACGACTATGTGTACTGGGTCTCCGGTGAGGGACTCGTGCAGCTTTCCACCGACGCGAACCCCGGCGATCCCACCGAGCTGCTGTCCGGGAACGTCGCGGGCAACGAGCTCTTGCCCAAGGTCGAGCTTGCCGACGACGCGAACTTTGTTTTCGCGCTCGTCAACAACGCGAACCAAACCGCGACTCTCTGGCGGGTGCGTAAGAGTGACGGAAGCAGTACGGTCCTTCGCA
>CAYZGY010000924.1:0-3383 GCA_964478085.1 uncultured Planctomycetia bacterium | reverse complement strand
GCTTCAAGGACGGCCGGGCACGTCTCATCCTGGAGTCCGCTCACGCCGAGTTTCCTCCGGATGTCGATCGGAGCCACTTCGCCACCACTCCCCGCCCCATGCAGGCGCAGACCACGCAAGTCGGCGGGACCCGGTGGCTCGCTCCCTTCGACCGCCTGGTCGCACGCTACTCCAAGGGGTTTGAGAGCGGCGACGCCGAGATGGCCGCCGGGGTGTTCACCGACGACGGGGTGCACATGTTCAGCGGCTCACCCAAGACCTTCTACGGGCGGGAGCAGCTCGTGAGTCACTTCGGCACGGAGAGCCAGGCTGACGGGCCCTACAAGGACGTCCGCCTCCGCGTCAAGGTGCTTGGGAGCCGACCGCTCACAGACAAGATCGTGATCATGTGGGGGCTGTTCGAACACACCACCCCATCAGGCAAGGTGGTGGACTTCGGCCAGTGGGGCAACGTCATGGAGATGCAACCGGACGGCGAGATGAAGATGGTCATGGAGTCTGCCGGCGCCTACGTCGGACCGAACACCCCCGGCAAGAACTGATTTACCTGCTGACGGACGCGGACATGCTTCTCTCGTTTCCGCTCGATCGTGTTCTCGCGATGCTGGATTGGCCGATGAGCGGAGTCGCGTTCGTCGAGGTGAAGGACGAGCGCAAGGCGGAGTATCGAGAGTTCGCACAGAAGGACGCAAGTGACCGATTTCGTGGTTTCCAGCGCGTCTACGGGCGTTTCGATTCCGACCACGTCACGGTAGCACTAACCCCCGAACGAGAGATCGCCGAGCGGTGGCGTCGATCCGCGAGCCTGAGTGAAGGTATAGGGGAGCTTCGGATAGGTGAGGTCGCGTTACCTGAGGGGCGTTTGTCGCTTTCGGGCCGTGTGGACGACGCGTCGAGGTCGGACGAGCTCGCCGAGTGGGCGAAGGACATCGTCTCCGTCTGGAGTCGACCGGACTTGACGATCGCCGGAATCGAGCCGATCGAGCCGGGAATCTGGGCATCAGCCGACGCGGAGGTCGACGAGGGTGCGAAGGTTTACGGCCCCGTGTGGATCGGAGCTGGAAGAGGCGTGCAGTCAAGCGAGAGTGTCGCCGGGCCGGCGGTGATCTGGGACGCGGAGGGCATCGCCGCCGAGGCACAGGAGGTCGACTGGGAGAGCTTCCAGCCAAGGGCGCTTTCGAGCGACTCCGGTCCGATGCGTCGAAGCGGAAGCGTCGGCTACTTCGGCAAACGCGCCTTCGACATCATCTGTGCGTTGATTGGACTTGCGGTCACCCTGCCGCTCTACCCGGTCATCATGCTCTTGACCTTCATTGAGGATGGTTGGCCCTTCTTCTTCTCGCACGAGCGAGAGACGCTCGGCGGGCGGCGCTTCGGTTGCGTCAAGTTCCGAACGATGAGGAACGACGCGGAGGAGATCAAGGCGAGGCTTCTCGCGGAGAACGAAAACCAGTCCGACGGCCCGCAGTTCTTCATGGAGAACGACCCGCGCGTGCTCAAGTGCGGCGACTTTCTGCGCAAGAGCAAGCTCGATGAAGTGCCGCAGTTCTGGAACGTGCTTCTCGGTCACATGTCGATGGTGGGGCCTCGCCCAAGCCCGTTCGAGGAGAATCAGTGCTGCCCGCCATGGCGCGAGGTGCGCCTCAGCGTCCGCCCGGGCATCACGGGTTTCTGGCAGGTGAAGCGCAGCCGGCAGCCGGGACTCGATTTCCAGGAGTGGATTCGCTACGACTTGGAGTACGTCGAGCGGATGAGCTTCTGGACGGATCTGAAGACGCTCTGGGCTACCGTGGCGGTGGTGATTCAGGGTAAGTAGGGGGCGAGTCAACACCCGCTCACGCTGGACGTTCCCGCGCAGCCCAGGGCGTCGCTCGTAGCGTCGGGGGCGATGCTTGTGAAGGGTGCTGGGAGTTCGGGGCCAAGGGTCCCGATCAAGAACTGAAAGACAATCATCGCGTCGAGAAGATTGAGCCTGCCGTCGTCTTTCGCGTCGGCCGCGTCCTCGCAGGTGAGCGTGGACACGCCTTGAAACAGGTTCTGGAGAATCGAGACCCCGTCGAAGAGGGTGATCGACGCGACCGGATCGGCCAGTGGAACGACGCTCATATCGACGTTACCGCGGACGAACGCGGCTGCTTGGGTCGTCGCGCAGGGGTCCTCGGAGAAAACCGCGATGTCGACTGAATCGGAGTCTGGAGTGGTGATCGCGTGAATGGCGTCGCCGCTGTTCGACCAAGCACTGAATGTATTCTCAATTCCATCCTTCGACTGTGGCGAGACCGCGCCAAGGATTCTCACCATGCCGACGATCCCTGTGAACTCGTAGGGTGTGGCGACGGGGCTACTGTCCAGGGTAAACGTCAAGCCGGGTGGTTCGGTCTCGAGACGGATCTGGGCCTTGTTGGGGTGGACGTCGCGAATGATCGTCACGGTTGTCCCGGCCGAGTCTTTGACGGAGAGATAGACGCGAAACCAGACGTTGCTGTCGGTGTGACCGGCGTCTTGAATTGCGTAGCTTCCCGAGGTGATTCCACTTGTAGACGGAAACGCTGGATGCACATGCTCGTCGTGGTGGAAGTCGATCTGCCAGGTGAACGCACTTGCAGGAAACGCCCCGTCCTCTGGGTCGGTCGCTGTGCCGGAAAACTCGATGGTGTCGCCAGCGTTGTGCTTGAGGCCGATCTCAGGTGTGAGGATCTGCGGGGAGGGAGGAGCGTCGTTCACGACGGTCAAGACAGCGTCGCGCGATTGTGTCACACCGTGCGAGTTCGTCACCGTGCAGCTAAATTTTGTGCCGTTCTCGGAAGGAATCGTTTGCAGTGTTTGGTACTGATCGAAGATTGCGTCCGGGATCTCGGCACCGTTCCGTTTCCACTGAAAGGAGAGAGGTGGGGCGCCATTCGCTGAAACGGTGAAGAGTGCGGAGCTTCCGACCGGAACCGTAATATCCGCGGGTTCGACGGTGATGGACGGGGCAAGGGAGCCGGTGTAATCAATGCGATAGACTCTGCCGTTGGTGAACCGTCCACCTGTCCCGCCGCTTCAGGTGACGACGCCGCGAGATCGGTGTGTGGCTGACCATGTCAAGTGACCCCCCGATGACCATCAAACGTGACCCCCTGGAGAGGTCGTCCGATCAGGTCACGCGTGCTCTCAGCCCGATCGGCGCCAGGGTGGACGGATCCGGTCTTCTCCGGGATCTACCGCCACGGCGGCGCGACCGACGCCGAGCTCTTGGTGGCTCGCTGCGGCCGCGGCCTTCGGCTACCCGCCGTGGCTGGCCGAGGGCCGTCCCCCCTGGCCCCTCGCTCAGTCTCGATCAGGCCTGAGTGCACGCGCTTTTCACGTTCAAGCGCTCCTTTTCTTCTTAGCACCTCCCTTCG
>CAYZGY010000923.1:0-3385 GCA_964478085.1 uncultured Planctomycetia bacterium | reverse complement strand
GTTGAACTCGCGGTTCTCCCACTCGGGGTGGAAGAGGCGGTGATCGTTGCGCGTCGTCCGGTAGCTCACGGGATTCGCGGGATACTGCACACCGCGGCGCAGATCTGCGTTTTGATCGAGACGGATGCCCCAGAACTGCATGACCGTACGGTTCGAGCCCTGGTGGCAGCCCGCGCAGGTGTAATCGTCCATCCCTTGCACGACCTCGCCGGACTGAAGCGTTCGCGCCACGCTCGTGATGAGGTGACGACGGACGTGAGCACGCTCGGGCTCGTCGATGTCGTCCGGATCGAGTGGCTCGTTCTTCTTGATGTTCGGATCGGAGCTGTAGCTGCGACCGTTCGTGCTGTAACGCATGTGGCACGAGGTGCAGCCCGACGATCGATAGTCCCCGGTTCGGTTGTTCGCACCCGCGCTGCCGAGGTGACAATCGCCACACGTGAATGCGACCTGCTCGTGAAAGAGGTTCGCGAGCGGCGAGTTCGAGATCACCGAGTTGTCGGCGTTGACATCATCGTCGAGCTCCGCCGCGTCGTAGTCCGGGTTCTGAAAGAGATCGTCCGGGCCCGCGTCGAAGCGCGAGCTGTAGACGGGATACTCGTAGAGCTCTCCGACCGGTCCCGTCTGGCCGGGATCGAAGACGAAGTCGAGGTCGAAGTTCGCACGGAACGCCAAATCGGCGGCCGTGCCCGAGTACAGCCCGACGCTCTCGGGAACCATCGTGTCGACGCCCATCGTGTAGGACGCGCCGGAAAGAATCCCCGCTTCCGTCGCGAGGAGACTCTTCGAGACGCACTCAGCGTGCGACGGGTGACAGGCTCCGCAGCTCATCCCTTGCGTCACGACGCGCAGATCACCCGGGTTGACGAACATCAGGTAATCGAGTGCGGTGTACGTGACACCATTGACCTCGTAGTCCTCGTACTTGTCGATGCCCGTGAGCGTCAGACGGTTGAAGTACGCCTCGGCGTTGACTTCCTGAAAGGCCTCGTCTCCGATCTCTGGAGGCGGCGGCACGTGCGCCGCGGCAGCTGTCGCGCCCCGAGAGTTTCCGCCGTGACACGTCGTGCAGCGAATCGTGGCCTCGCCGCCGAAGGGGTGCGGATTCTCGATGCCGGGTCCGGCGTAGTCGTTGTGCTTGCTCCCGTTGTGGCACGACATGCACGTCTCGAGCGGAGCTGCGGCCGAAACCACGCCGTCATCACTCGAGCCCCCACCGCCCGAGCAACTCACGAGACCCGAGAGCCCAATCACCACCCAAAGAGAGAGACACGTAGACCGTTTCACGAGAACCACCCGTAGAAAAAACCTGAGAACCCATCCCGTCTTGGCGGCAAATTCCCCGCCCGATCCCCCCGATCCCTCGAAGTGCTTACCGCGCCCCGCCTTAACGAGACCCCTTCGACACGGAACGGCAGGTAAACCTTACGCGCCAGGTAAATCGTCCCTGGTACGACCTCACCAACGATACGTCGCTCCGATATCGAGGAAGAACCGATTTTCGTCCTCCCCGAGCGCGTAGGACATCCCGCCCGCAAAAGACCAACTCCGCGACATGCGATACTGCGCACGCAGAGAGAGGTCGACCGCACCAACGGTCTGGTCGACCGGCTCGAAAAACGTGCCGTGCGCGCCGTCCGTATCGTATCTCGCGACGCGAAGCGCGATCGCCGGCTGCACGAAGAGACGTCCCTCGTACGCGGGTATCATTCCCGAGAGCCTCACACCGATACCGTTCGAGTGGAAACCATCGAGGTTGTATACCGAGAGCGTCGCGCTTCCGTTCGGAAACCACGGGATGCCCTGTCGCGAGAAACGCACGTTCCATCGGAACGCGTCGTTCGAGTCGCCGTCGATGAGGCCGAGCTCGCCGTCGACGCGAAACTGCCTCGGCAAACGCCACGAAGCTCCGCCCCAGTATCGCCAGAAGCCGTCGTTGAAAAACTCGCCCACGAGTAGGCTTCCCTTCGAGATCGCTTGGCGCTCGGCCTCGCTGTCCGGAAGTCCGTGTCGGTCGACACCTCCTCGCAGCGTCACCGCGTCGCCCACGGGATACGTGAAGAGGAGGTCCATGCGCGTCAATCGCGTGCCGGACGACTTCTCCGAAGCGCCGATGTCGAAGTCGACCTCGGAGCTCGCGAAGATCGAAAGATCGCGAATCCGCATGCGCTGGTCCGCGAGGATCGCCAGCCGATCCGGGGTGCCTCGGTAAAACGAGCCGAGGACACCGAGAGTCGCTGAATAGAAGAGGTCCTTCTCGTCACCGAACTCTCCGCTGACGTAGGGCACCGCGGCGAACTCGTCGATCGACGGCAGATTGCGATCACGCTGCGGCTTGAGCCCGAAGATCGTACCGACGCGCAGCTTGTCCCAGATGACCTCCTCGGCCTGTGCGCCGTCGATGAAGCCGACCGACGGAAGCTCGAGCGGGACGAAGCGACCGAAGCGTACGAACGAGCGATCGTCGAAGCGTCGGTAGAACGCGAATCGGTACATCTCGAGACGCACCTCCTCGTAGTCGCGTACCTGCGAAAGCCCATCGCCTCCGCGGTACGAGACGACGCCGTGCCACTCGAACGCCCAGGGCGTGCCGTCGAGACGCTCGACGCTACCCGAAGACGTCAGCTGCGTTCGCCAGTAGTCGTAGTTGTCCGAGCCGATCTGAAAGAGTTGGCGAATCCCGACTCGGCCGACCGACACGTTGCGAGGATCGACCTTCGCGAGCGCCCCGAGACCGTAGGGCGCGAGGAGTGGTGTGAACTCCTCCTTTCCGTTCGGATCCTTGAGACTCGGTCCTCGCTCTCGTGGAGGATCGCGTCCGGAAGGAGGCGTCGTCTCGATGACGAGAAAGACGATCTCCTCACCCGTCGGCGCAAAGTCCTCGCGCTTCCAAAGCGTCTTCAGAAAAGCCGAGCCGCGACCGATCTTGGTCACCTCGAAGCGCGTCACTTGCTCACCCGCGAGCCGCATCGTGCCGACGCGACCCTTGACGAGCCCCTCGTCCGTTCCGGCGTCGACGTAGATCCCGTCGGGTGCCTCGTAGAGGATCTCGCACTCGACCCCGCTGTCTGCCGCAGCGACTCGATCCGCGCACGACGCGACCAGCACGCCGATGGCCCAAGCGGCCAGGCGAGGTCGCGGCGCGTCAGACGCGCAGATCATGCTGGGACGGAATGAGACCATGAGAGTCGATCAGTTCCACGCAACCGTGTCGTGACACTCGAGACACTTCGTCGAGAAGCCGTTCGCCACGTGAATCGCCGCGTTGAAGTAGTCGTTATAGATCGCCCGCTGGTCGGTCTCAGGGAAGTACGTCCCGCCCGGGTACAGACCCGTCTCCAGGGCCAGGACGGTCGTGTCCGGGTGCTCCTCGGACCACTCCTGC
>CAYZGY010000922.1:0-3391 GCA_964478085.1 uncultured Planctomycetia bacterium | reverse complement strand
CGCGAACACGCGCCATACGGTCAACCCGATCGTCGCGAAGCTCTTCAAGCGCGGCGACGCGAGCTGCGATGGCTGCGTCGATGAAGCTGACGCCGAGTATGTCAACGACTTCCTCTTCCGAAACGGCCCTCCACCGTGCTGCTTCGATGCGGCAGACGCGAACGATGATGGCGCGATCACGCTCGATGACGCCGTCTACATTCTGAACTACGTGAGCGCTGGCGGCCCGGCGCCCCCGGCTCCGGGTCCGGACACCTGTGGTCGCGACCCGACCCCTGACGATCTTCCCGAGGGCGACTACCCCGAGGACCTCTGCGACGTCAATTGCAAGGTTCCCAGCTGTTACCCTCCCGCAGGCAAGGACGTCATGCAGTCGACGCTACTGCACGACATCGACATCCCCGGTTTCGGTCTTTGCCGTGCGAACCTCGCGGGTCCGGTGTGCGTCCAGCGCAGCGATCCGTACACGGACCCGGCGACGGGCCTCCAGTGCATCGACACGGTGATGACCGATCTCCGCCTCGTGGGACGCGATCCTGTCTGTGGCGAGATTTGCATCACACTCGATCCGTGCTTTCCCTCGAGGGGAAAGATCACAGAGAAGGTTCCGGGGACGTGTTTCCCCGCGAACAGCTACTTTGACGTGCGCGTCAAGATCGAGCTCAAGGACCTCGGGCTCTGCTTCTACGCTTGCCAGTCGGCGAGAATGCAGTGCATGATCAACGAGCTCCCGCCGTTCGGTTGTCTCTACAACCTCGACGTGGGAGACGGGGACAACATTCCGCTCTACCGCGGCCCCTGCACCTTCCCGGATGTTGACGGAGACGGTGTACCGGACGACTGCAGCGCTCATCCTTGTAACCAGGTGCCGCTGCCGACGCCCTCCGCCTACATCATCAAGGCCGTTCACCAGCCACTTCCGCCGGATGACTGCACGTGCTTTCCTCCCGCGGGAACGGACACGATGCAGACGACGCTCTTCCACGAGATCGACATCCCCGGTCTCGAGACGTCATGCACCCAGTTCGCCGGGCCGATCACGGTTCGGCGCGGTGATTCGCACGTCGGCGCGGACGGGCGTTGCTATATCCGCAACGAGATCATCCGTCTCGAAATGACAGGAACCTGTGCGAACGGCGAAGAGGCGAAGATTACGCTCTGCCCGGACATGCCATCGCGGGGATACATCTGTCAGATCGAGCCCGGCGGACCCTGTTTCCCGGCGCTGAGCTGCTTCCAGGTTTTCTTCCAGATCCAAATCGGAGACAAGATCTTCAAGAACTGCCGTCCGGCGATCATGTGTTGCAATATCGACGCGCTGCCGCCGGTCGGTTGTGCCTACGGGCTTCAGCCCGAGTTGCCGCCGATCGAGGACGACCTCGTCGCTACGTGGATGCGTGCTGGAGCCGCTCAGCCCGGTGGCGGCGCTGGTGTCGGCCCCATCGAGATCTACGAGTGGGTCCCTGGAACACCGCATCCCTGCTTCCGGGATCCGGCGCCTCGTCCCGCGGGCTTCCTGCTCCAGGCGCGTCACGACGTCGGCAACGAGCCGGAGCCGTGCTGCCCCGAGTACGGTCCCGGTCACGACATCCTCCAGACGACGCTGCTCCACGACATCGTGATTCCGGGTCTCGACCTCAGGTGTGAAGCGAATCTGCGCGGCCAGATGGTCGTCGAGCGCGGAACACCGTACGTCGATCCGGATTCGGGACTGTGCTGTGTCGATACGCGTGCCGTTCGTCTCGAGCTCAACGGTGTGGACCCGAATTGCGGTCGCATCTGCATCACGCTCGATCCTCGGCGCCCATCCCGCGGTCGCATCTGCGCGAAGGAGCCCGGCACGTGCTTCCCGGCGAACAGCCACTTCGAGATGAACGTGCGCATCGAGCTCAAGGACCTCGGCCTCGTGCTGACGGCCTGTCAGCCCGCGATCATGCGCTGCATGATCGACGCGGTCCCGCCGATCGGTTGCATGTATCAGATCGATCTCGGTCCTGGCCTCGACCCGATTCCTCTCTACGAGGAGGTTCCGGGCGCCAACGTCTGCGAGCTCGATCCGCGTCCCGATCCGGTCGCGTTCATCGACCAGGCGGTCCACCAGCCCGATCCTCCGTGTGAGGGCTTCCCGGCTGCCGGTGAAGACGTCATGCAGACCGAGCTCTCGCACCGCGTGCGTCTCTTCGGTCTCGGTCCGAATGGTGGCGATCTGATCTGCGACGCCGACATGATCGGCCCGACGACGGTCGACCGCTCGGATCCGTACATCGATCCGGACACGGGTCTTTGCTGTATCGACACCGAGATTGTGGCCATGCGGCTCGAGGGCAACGATCCTATCTGTGGTCCGGTGATCATCACGCCGTGCCCTGATCGTCCCTCGACGGGCCAGATCTGTGCGAAGTCGACCGACGCAGCGTTCCCGGCGAACAGCTTCTTCGACGTCTACATGCAGATCGAGATCCCGAACTTGGGCATCGTGCTCAAGAACTGCGCTCCGGTCCGCATGGAGTGCATGATCGACCAGATTCCGCCGTTCAACTGCTTCTACCAGCTGCGTCTCTCCGACGTGCCGCTCTACCGGCCCGAGCACTGCGCTCAGCTGCCGAACGCGGACATCCAGCCTGTCGGTCAGATCGAGGCCGCGGCCCACGTGCCGCGAGATCCCTGTGATCACTGTCCCGAGTACGGACCGGGTCGCGACGTCATGGACGCGCGTCTCCTCCACCGTCTCCAGATCTTCGGCGTCGGCGAGTGCAACACGCCCGTCGACGGCAAGATCGTCGTCGAGCGCGGCGCTCCGTTCGTCAACGCTGACGGACTCTGCTGCGTCACGACGCGAATGGTCCAGCTCGAGGCCTCGGCGGTCGATCCGCTCTGTGGTCGCATCGAGATCAAGCTCTGTCCGGATCGTCCTTCGCGCGGATTCATCTGCGAGAAGGAGCCCGGCACGTGCTTCCCGGCGAACAGCTGCTTCGATATGAACGTCGAGGTCCACCTGCTCGATCTCGGCCTCGTGCTCAAGAACTGCGACCCGATCCGCATGTGCTGCATGATCGACTCGCTGCCGCCGTACGGCTGCAACTACCAGGCAGACCTGACGCGTGGTACGGAGTTCTTCCGCAAGGGCGAGTGTGACGATCCGAACCGCCAGCCGGCCGCTCGCATCATCACCGCGACGCACCGTCCGACGCCTTGTCCGCCGGCGCGCGTCGAGTGCACGGTCGATCCTGCCACGGGCCAGCCCGTGGTTCGAATCGTCCACGATCCGGATTGCGAGGACTGTGAGCGCATCGTCATCACCCGTACCGATTCGGCGGGTGGATCGACGACGTTCACGCTCCCGGCAGGCACCACGTCTTTCGTCGACAGTTCTCTGACGCCGGATCTGCTG
>CAYZGY010000921.1:2599-3397 GCA_964478085.1 uncultured Planctomycetia bacterium | reverse complement strand
TGTCCACTCGAAGCACTTCTTCAACAGGCTGATAGGGTAGAGATGGAGAGAACTCGAAAGTTCGAGGTCAGGCCCCGAGGCGCCATCGTGGCGTAGTCGATAGCGAGATGGCAAGAGCACGAGCCGGCCGTTTCGCGTGTCCGGATTCGAGACAGTCTCAGATTCGGACGTCCGGAATCGGACGATCGATTCGTGACGACGACGTTTCGCCGAACGACGTTCACCGCGAAGTGGAGTCGATTCGTGTGCTCGATACGACTTACGGACGTTCGCGTCGAGCACGGAACCGCGGCCCGCGGTTTGCGTTGTCACCGAGCTTCTCGACGAACCTGAGACGAAGGAGGAGATACGTGAACACGAGGGTCGGAGGCGTACGACAACGAGCCTCGATCGGAGGAGGCGTCTCGATGAGCTCGAAAGACACGAAAACCCGTTTGCTCTCGTCGTCCTCGCCCATCTCGAAACTCGCGCAGCGAAGTCGCAACGTGATCTCCTCGAAATCAAGTTTGCGTTGTTTCGTCGAATGTATGGGCGCGGTCGGAATCGCGGCGATATCATACGCTTGATTCGATTCATCGACGGATTGATTCGATTGCCCGACGAGCTCGAGGAAGAGCTCGAGGAAGAGCTCGAGGAAGAGCTCGAAAGTCGGGTCGAGTCTCTCGAAAAGGACAAGAACACGCCGTACGTTTCCCCGATGGAAAAGGCGTTGGTTTCGGCGCGGTCGTGAACAAGGCCGCGAGGAAGGCCATCTCCACGGCCACCCTGCCCGCACCACCCACCACACCCCACCCCAAC
>CAYZGY010000921.1:1635-2589 GCA_964478085.1 uncultured Planctomycetia bacterium | reverse complement strand
GGAAGGCCTTCTCGAGGGACACGGTGCCGGCAGCACCGAGGAGAGCCCAGCGCTTGGCGGATCGGCTCATGCGATGAGTTTCGCAGAGAACGAGCGGCGGGCTACGGTTTTTTCGCCGGCTCGAGCGGGGCGTACTTGAAGTGGTGGAACTGCGCCGGAGAGCCTTCCGGGAGCTGGATCAGGAACCAGTTGTCGTAATTCGACCCGCCGATCGAGATCTCCTCGTGTCCGGTCACTCCCAGCTTGTCGAGGATCGACGGGATCGTGAAGCTGTGATGAGCGATGACGATCGTGCTTCCCGGAGCGGCACCCTCGACGAGCTTGATGACCTGGTCGGCCGTCTCGAGCTTGACCAGATCTTCTTCCGTCTTCCCCTGAGCCTCGGCGAGAGGGAGCAAGGTCTCGATCGTCCTGCGCAGCTCGCTCGTCACGAGAAGGTCCGCCTCGATGTTCGCGAGGATCGTCCCGAATTGCTCGGCGCGGAGCTGACCTTCTTCCGTCAGCGACGGATCCGCGCCGCTCTCCTTCTCGGCGTGACGCGTGATGATGGCCGTCGTCGTCGCGCCGCTCGTACACGGCTCGGGTGACGGCCCGCCTTCGAAAAGAAACCGCAGGAGGAAGACCGCGTCCGAGACGTCTGTCGATCCGTCGGAGTTGAGATCCGCTCGGTCCGGCGCCTTTTCCACGTCATCGGCCCACGCAGAGTCCTTCTGAGCTCGATAGGCAGCCCCGAGAAGGAATCCTATGGCGAGAACCCCTGCTAGAAGCAGGCCGATTCCGGTTCCGCGTTCACCGAACGGGTTCATTTCATCACACGATTGGCTGGACGGCTGGACGTATGGATGGGGACGTTGAGGCCATCTTACCGCGTGAAAGGCGCGTCAGAGACCCATCGCGTACCTGAAGATTTCGCGATCTACACAGAACCCGAACCAGGCGATACAATCGAGTCTT
>CAYZGY010000921.1:0-1625 GCA_964478085.1 uncultured Planctomycetia bacterium | reverse complement strand
CGCCGAGCCGTGGTCCGCTCTTTGTTTGGGCGTGGACCGAAACGCGAGCCAGCGATCTCCAATCACAGGCCCGAACGAACGCGAAATGTCCGAATCTCGAGGTCTCCGCTCCCCCTGTCGATCGATTCTCCGAGTCTTGCTTGTTTCGGCGCTCTCGGCGAGCGCTATCTTCTGGAGTCTCACTTCCTCGAGCCGTGTCGCTCGGGGGCAGGAGGCTCTCGTCGATTACGAAACACGGATTCAGCCGATTTTCGACGAGTCGTGCTCGGGCGGTGCTTGTCACGTCGGCGGGCGCGCCAGCGGGGTCGACCTCTCGACATATTCCGCGACATTGACGAGCCGCGGGGTTCTGTACGGCGCACCGGCCGTCACACCTCACGATTCCGGCTCGAGCCCGCTCTGGCTCAAGGTCGCCGAAGAGTCACCGCAGTTCGGCACGCGCATGCCGCGATTCGCGCCTCCGCTCGAGGCGTCAGCGATCGACCTCATCGCTCGCTGGATCGACGAGGGAGCTCCACGCAGCGCCGAGCGCGCGATGCGCGGCGATGTCGATCGCAGTCAGATCGTCGATCTTTCCGACGCGGTACGAATTCTCAACTACCTCTTCGTCGGCGGCGCGCCGATCTGGTGTCTGAGCGTTGCGGATGCGAACGCGAACGGCGAAATCGACCTCGCGGATCCCGTCTTCATTCTCAACTACCTCTTCCTCGGAGGCGAGCCTCTCGCCGAGCTTACCGCCGAGGATATTCACGAGTGCTCGGCCTCGAACGTCGCTCCGAAGGCTGACGCGATCGGAACGGTCGAAGGGCGTGAGGGGGTCGAGTTACGCTTCCGCGTATCCGCTTCCGACGAGAACGGCGACCGTCTTCGGTTCTATCCGGTCGAAGTTCCCGAGGGGCTCGATCTCGATGAGATGAGCGGTACCGTCGCCTGGACGCCGAGCTTCGGTGACGCGGGTGATCACCGCATCCGAATTCGTGTCGAGGACGACCGCGCTCCGCCGCTGTCCGTCGAGACCAACGGCCTCATCCGCATCTCGGAAGGCAATCACGCACCGATGGTCGACGAGATCCCGACGCTCTATGCGCGCGAAGGTGTCCGGTTGACGTATCAGGTCGAAGCGAGCGACTTCGACGACGATTCCTTGAGCTACGATCTTCTCTCGGGGCCGGAAGGATGCGAGCTCGACGAGTCCGGCCTTCTGACCTGGACCCCGACGAGCGGGCAGGAGGGGGAGTACCAACTCCGCGTGCGCGTGACCGACGACGGCGAGCCGAGCCTCTCGACCGAGGTCGAATCACGGCTCGTCTGCGTCGATGCGGATTCGCCCGAGAACCAAGTCCCGTTCGTGCCGCGTCGAGGAATCTACCGAACGATTCCGAGCGCTCCGATCCGTTTCTCCATCGGCGCGACGGATCCGGACGGTCACGACCTCGCCTTCCGATCGAATCAGCTGCCAGACGGCGCGACGCTCGATCCCGAGACGGGCGAGTTCGCGTGGGTTCCGAATGAAGACCAGGTCGGCGCCGTCTACGTGCCGTTCACGGTCGAGGACGACGGCGTGCCTCCGCTCTCCGCCGAGGCCATTCTCGTCTTCCAGGTTCGTCCGACCGACGCGAGGGCCG
>CAYZGY010000920.1:0-3401 GCA_964478085.1 uncultured Planctomycetia bacterium | reverse complement strand
GACTCGTCTGGACGGGCAAGGTTCCGTTCGAGGTTCACGAGATGCGCGCCAAGCCGGACGGCTTCGAGCTGACCTTCACGAAGCCCGTCGATCCCGCGACGGCCGGAAAGGTCGAGTCGTACGGCCTCAAGACGTACACGTATCCGTACCAGTCGAACTACGGCGGACCGGAGGTCGACCACACGACGCCGAAGATTCTCGAGGCGAAAGTCGCCGAGGACGCGAAGTCGGTGAGGCTCAAGATCGATGGCCTCCAGATCGGGCACATCCACGAGATGGCGTTCTCGGGGGTCACGTCGAAGGAGGGCCAGAAGCTCCTTCACCCGATCGGGTACTACACGCTCTTCTACCTGCCGGACTGATTCAGGGGGCTTTTCGGGAAGCCCCCTCTCGATCGCGGAGGAGCCGCGATCGATTCACCCCAACCAGCAGGGCTTTCGAAGGCGCCGTCGCTGCGAGTGACTCTCATCGACCGCCCCGCACGAACTCCGCGGCGCGGTCGATCGGCAGTCGCTCTTGGTCGCCACTCTCGAGGTGCTTGAGAGTCACCTCGCCACTTTGCAGCTCGTCTTCTCCGACGATGGCGGCCACGGGAGCACCGACGCCCTGCGAGTCGGCGTACTGAAGCTGCTTGCCGAGCTTCGCCGATTGCGGGTAGACCTCGACACGCAATCCTTGCGAGCGCAACTGCCGCGCGACACCGAGAACGCTGCTCTCCGAGACGCCCATCCAACAGAGCATGACCTCGGGTCCCGAGACGAGCTCGGGGTACATGCCGCGCTCTTCCATGACGAGGAGGATGCGCTCGAGCCCGATCGAGAAGCCGACGGCGGGAATCTGCTGCTTGCCGAACATGCCGACGAGGTCGTCGTACCGACCACCGCCGCCGAGGCTGCCGGCGAGGTCCGCGACGGAGATCTCGAAGATCGGGCCCGTGTAGTAGCCGAGGCCGCGTGCGAGTGCAGGACTCAGAGTCAAGTGCCCGTCAGCCGCTGTCGACTTTGCGAGTTCGAGGAGCTCGAGCAGCTCGTCGATCGCTGCGACCCCCGTCTCGCTCGTCACGAAGGTCTTGAGGCGCTCGGCGATGTCGTCGCTCGATGCGCCCTCGTCCGTCTCGATGATCTCGAGCAGCTTGCGGGCTTCGGGCTCCGCGACGCCGCGCCCGTCGAGCTCCTTCAGCACACCGTCCTCGCCGATCTTGTCGAGCTTGTCGATCGCGACGAGCGCGGTCTCCTCCTTCGATGCGTCGATGCCGGTGGCCGCGATGATCTGACGGAGCAGTTGGCGATGATTGAGGTGGATCGTGAAGTCCTCGAATCCGAGCTCGCGGAGCACCTCGGCGACGGCGCCACAGACTTCGGCCTCGGCGACAAGGCTCTTCGTTCCGCAGACGTCGACGTCGCACTGGTAAAACTCGCGAAAGCGTCCCTTGCCGGGTCGATCGGCTCGCCAGACGGGCTGGATCTGGTAACGCTTGAAGAACTTCGGGAGCCGGCCGTGCTGAGCGACGACGCGCGCGAGTGGAACCGTCAGGTCGTAGCGAAGGCCTTGCTGGGCGAGGAGGCGTTCGGTGACCTCGTCGGAGTCGAGAGCGCGTGTGAGCGAATCGCGTCGCTTGAGGACGCGATAGAGGAGCTGATCACCTTCTTCGCCGTACTTCCCGAGCAACGTCGAGAGGTTCTCGATCGTCGGAGTTTCGATCGGCACGAATCCGTAGCTCTCGTAGACACGCTCGACGATCGACACGACATGCCGGCGCCTCGCGAGACTGTCGGGGAGAAAGTCGCGCATGCCGCTCGGGGGTTTGGTCGAAATCGCGCTCATGGTCTCGAGAAGCTCCTTCGGGTTCGGTTCAAGGAGGCACAAGATACTGTCGTGGCGCGTCGATCTCCACCGCGAAACGGCCATCTCTGGACAAGATGCGGCGTCTCCTTTAGGTTTGCGTCCGTGATGCAGCCTTCACTCGACCAACGCACCGTCGTCGTCATCGGCGGCACGACCGGACTCGGCCTCTCGGCTGTGCACGCCTGCCGCGGAGCAGGAGCTCGAGTGGTCGCGGTTGGGCGTAATCCGGACAATGCGCGGGCGGTGGATGAGTTCGGTGATGACGTCGTCGGAATCTCTGCGGACGCGTGCGATCCGGGCACAGCGGATCAAGCGATCGCGACGGCGCTCGAGAGGTTCGGTCGAGTCGATGCGCTGTACCACGTCGCTGGAGGTAGCGGGAGACGTCGCGGAGACGGACCTCTTCACGAGGTCACGGACGAGGGCGTCGAGTTCACTCTCGACCTCAACCTCAAGTCGTTGATCTACTCGAACCGCGCCGCGGTCCGGCACTTCCTCGCCGAGAAGAAGCCGGGCAGCATCCTCAACATGGCGAGCGTGCTCGGCTACTCGCCGGCACCGAGGTTCTTCTCGACTCACGTCTACAGCGCGGCGAAGTCGGCGATCATCGGATTCACCCGTTCGATCGCGGCGCACTACGCCTCGTCCGACGTTCGATGCAACGTCGTCGCACCGGCACTCTTCGTCACGCCGATGTCGGCTCGTGCGCAAGAGAGCCCGGAGATTCTCGAGTATCTCGAAACGAAACAGCCCCTCGACGGCGGACGTCCCGGCGCCCCGGCGGACCTGGACGCGGCCGTGCTCTTCTTCCTCTCCGACGCATCGAAGTTCGTCACGGGGCAAGTGCTCGCTGTCGACGGAGGATGGGCGGTCAGCGAAGGCCAATACCCGAACGAGTCATCCACTGACTGATAGCAGAATGTCCGCGACCTCCCAGTACCTCGAACACTGCCGCGAGCTGCTCGACACGATCGAGAGCCAGAGCTCCGAGATCGCGCAGGCGGCCGACTGGTTCGCCGAGTCGATCCTCGCCGGACGCGTCGTCCACGTCTTCGGATCAGGCCACAGCCGCATGGCCGCCGAGGAGATGTGGCCGCGTTACGGATCCTACCCCGGCTTCCATCCCATCGTCGAGCTCTCGCTGACGTACCACAACCAGGTGGTCGGTGCGAACGGCCAGCGTCAGGCGATGTTCCTTGAGAACGTCAGCGGTCTCGCGGAGAAGATTCTTCGCAACTTCGCGATCTCGACGGAAGACTCCGCGCTCGTGATTTCCTCGAGCGGATCGAACTGCGTGCCCGTCGAGGTGGCCGATGGCTTTCGAGCGAAGGGGCTGCGCGTCGTGGGCCTCGTCGGGAAAGATCACATGAACGTCAGCACGTCGAAACATCCGAAGGGCGTCAAGCTCGGCGACGTCTGCGATCTCGTCCTCGACACGGGCATTCCGCCGGGCGACTCGCTGGTCGAGCTCGACGGGCTCGACACGCCGCTCTCGCCGGGCTCGACCCTCGGTGGCGCCGCGATGATCAACTAGCTCAAGCCCGAGGTGGCGCAGC
>CAYZGY010000919.1:2432-3403 GCA_964478085.1 uncultured Planctomycetia bacterium | reverse complement strand
ACGATCGTCGATTCCCTTCGCGAGCCGACGAGGAGAATCACGAGCACGAATCCCGCGAGGCAGCCGATGAAGCCCGGGTAGAGAAACGGCCCGAAGTCGCTCTCGAGAAGCACGGCGAACTTCTCGTCCGTGAGGATCTTCTCCATCTGGGCGTCCATCGTCCGAAAGCTCGTGGCGAGCTTCTCGCCCTCCTCGATCGCGACGCCGAAGCCGCGGGATTTCATGAAGCCGAGAAACTCCTCGCCCGCGACGATCTTTCGCAGTGTCTCCCTCAGCTTTTCGTACTCGGCATCCGGAGTGTCCTTCGGAACACCGAGCGCTCGCCAACCTCCGAGCGAGTACTCGATGCCTTGCTCACGAAACGTCGGGACGTCGTCGAAGCCCCGGACGCGCTCGTCGGCCATGACACCGAGGCAGCGGACGCGCTCGGCGTCGAGAAGCGTCTGCGCTTCGGGAAGGCTGCAGCAGGCCATGTCGAGACCGCCCGCGATGAGCTCTTGCATCGACGGGCTCGCACCGCGCGTCGGCACCCACTTGACCGAAGAGGGCTCGAGGCTGCTCTCGGCGAGCCAACCGAGGAAGGCGAGGTGCCACGTCGCGCCCTTCGCGGTTCCGGAGCATGTCAGGGCGCGCATCTCGCCGGCTGCCGAACGACGGATATCCGCCTCGAGCTCGCGGATCGTCTTCCATGGGGCGTCGACGCTGACGAAGAGCGCGGCCGAGTCGCGGTTGAGCATCATCAGCGGGCGGAAGCTCTCCCAGGTCAGGTCGGTGAGCCCGCGCCAGTGGAGCATGTTGAGCTCCGCGGTCATCATCGTCAGCGTGTGGCCGTCGGCTTTCGCTGTCGCGCCCGCGTGGTGACCCGTGACGCCTTGACCGCCGGTGCGGTTCGAGACGTTCACCTGGACGCCGAGCTCCTTGCCCAGAAGGATGCCCAGCTGCCGCGAGAGGCCGTCGGTGCCACCGCCGGC
>CAYZGY010000919.1:0-2422 GCA_964478085.1 uncultured Planctomycetia bacterium | reverse complement strand
GCGACGTGCTTTGGGCGTTCACCGCCGGCGGCCGCATCTACTCGCCGCCCACGATTCACCGCGGCATGGCCCTGTTCGGCTCGGCCGACGCCCACGACTATGCCCTGACGGCCGACCACGGGCAGATGATCGTCTGGGGGCCGCGTGGTTATTCACCCTGAGCGGAGAGCCTCGACGTCGCGCCGATGAGCGACGAGCCGATGATGGACCAGATCGCGAGGAGGACGACGAGTCGCCGCGTCCTCGTTGCGCCAGTGTTTCGCATGCGCCGCATTCTACGCGATCACGAGGCCGGCGCCGAGCAGGACCATCGCCAGCTGAAGGCGCATCGCGCGCTCGTTCTCGACGGGAACGAGGCCGAAGCGCTTCTCGAGGCTCGCCAGAGCGCTGTCGTCGCCGTTCGCGGACTCGAGCGCTGCGGCGCCGAGCGCATCCTTGACCGTGAGAAAGTGGTCGCCGAGTCGCGGGGCCTCGGGCGGGCTCGCGGTCACGTCGAAGAGCGGGATCTCGCTGACGAGACGCAGCGGATCACCTCCGAGTGTCGCGACGAACTCCATCGACGAGAGCCGAAACTTCGCGGCCTCGTCCGGATCGTCGAGAGACTCGAAGTGCTCGCGCATCGCGACGGAGGTCGGCGTCGTGCAGAAACCCGGCTCGATGCGATGGAAGCCCTTTTCGCCGCCGCGGTCCCAGTCGTGCAGCGAGAAGCCGAGTCGCGTCGCTTCGCTCGCGATGGCGCTGCGGAGCTCGGACGTCGCGTCGATGTGATCGCGATCGATGAGGCACCAGGCGCCTTCGGCGATCATCATGCCGTGCAGCGAGGCGTGAAAGTCGAACGGGCCGTGATCGCGAAGGAATGCGGCGACCGCGCGATTCTCGGGACGCGCGCCCGATTCGCTCCAGTCGTCTTCGTCACGCGGATAGCCGAACTCGACGTCGTCACCCGGTCGCTCGCGAACGACGTGCTCGAGGTAGCGACGCAGCTCGTACGGCTCGACGCTCGCCCAGGCCGCGTTGCGCGCCGCGCCGTCCGGATTGACGTGGGGGCAGACGGCGAAGGTCGCGGCTTCGAGGAGAGCGTGAGCTTCTGAATCGTCCGAGCCCGCGAGCCACGTGACGAGGCGCGAGAGGAGCGCCGGGCCGACCGGCTCATCGGCGTGAGCTCCGGCGACGAGGGACACTCGACGCGGACCAGATCCGAGGACGGCGGCGAGGATTGGGCGATCTCCGCGAGTGCGACCGATTTCGCGGAGCGCTGCACCCGTCGACGAGGCCGGAGCGGAAGCGACGACGCGTCCTACCCAGGACTCGTCGAGCTTCACCGTCGGGCGTTTCCCAGGTCCGGAAGATGGCAAGAAACGACGATCAGTTCAGAACGCTGGGCTGCCAGAGGAACCGGCTCTCGTCGTCCGAGCTCGGGCAGCAGCTCTCGTGGAACCACTCGCCACCTTCTTGGACGACCTGCTCGCCCGCGAGGATGCTCGAGACGATGAGCTTGCCGCAGCCGCAGCAGCGCTCCTGGAAGACCGTCGAGTGGGCGGAGGGTCCTTGGAGTTCGTCGAGCAGCCCTTCTTCCGTCGAGCTCTCCTCGACCGATCCCGTTGCCGGAGCAGCTGCCTCGTCGCCCGAAAGCTCGAGACCCGAGAACTTGTCGAGCGTCAGCTTGAAGTCGCCGAAGAGCTCGTCGACGGCGATCGACTCCGAGAAGCTGAACTCGTCGAGGAGGGGCTCGAGGTCGATCGCGTCGGAGGGGCTCTTTCCCTCCCCTGGCTTCTCGTCGAGCTCGATGTCGCTCTCGCCGATCTTGAGCTTCGCCGCGCCGACAATCGTCACAGCGTCCGAGACGTTCTCCGGGTCGATCCCGAGGAGCTTCGGGAGGACGCCGGGCTGAGCGAGCATGTTGCGGACACACTCGATCAGCTGCTCGGTCGGGGAGCTGGCTTCATCCGAGGCGTCTGCTCCCGAAGAACCCGCCGGCTCTCTCTCGTCCTCCTTTTGAGCGAACAGCTCGTCGAGCTTTCGCAGCAAGTGCTGCTGTGAGCGCTCGATCTTCTCGAGGCTGTCCTCCGCGGCGGAGCGCGCTTCAGCCCACGCATCGGAGTCGTGGCAGGCGGCGCTCTCCCAAGAAGGGGCATCGTCTTGCGGCTCGTGAAGCTTGCGCCGCAGTGCTTCGCCCCAGACCATTTCAGGCTCCGTCCCGTCCATACCGGGAGCTTGAAAGCTTGGCTCGTGTCAGTGTTCGGAATAGTGAATCGCAGGTCTCAAGGGGAGAGGAGGTCCCCGAGCTCTTCTTCAAGCCAAGTCTGATTCGTTCAGCGACGCGACGCCTATTCCGCCGGACCTGACGTCATGTCTGCGAGAGGAAATTCGGAGACACCTCGTTCGTCCGTTTGTCGCTCGGCGCGTCGATACCCGTCGTCCG
>CAYZGY010000918.1:0-3407 GCA_964478085.1 uncultured Planctomycetia bacterium | reverse complement strand
GACGGCCTTCCAGTAGTCGCCCCAAGCCTTCTTGTAGTCCTTCGCGCCTTCGAGCGTGCGGTGAAGGTTGTAGTACTGCTGGAGACGCTGCGCGCTCGTCGATGTCGTCGTCGCGGCGCCGAGCGCCAGGACGAGGTGCGAGTCGCGCTGGAGGAGAAGACCGCCCCACGGATCGGGCGCGAGCCCATCGAGCTGACGAAGCTTGAGCGTCATGCCCGTACCGCTGTGGGTCGTTCCACGCCAAGAGCCGACAGCGACCGTGGTCACGCCTGCGTCGCGGACGAACTTCCAGGCCGTGTCGAACGCGTCGGCGCCGTCGGCGATCGACTCCCTCGGGGAGACGCGATAGACGTCGAATCGCTTGTCGGGAGCGAGCAGGTGTCCGCGAAGGTCGACGAATCCGGGGCTCGCGTGGAGACCCGTGGCGTCGATCGTCTCGGCGTCCTTCGGAATCTCGACCTTGTCCTTCGGGCCGACGGCCGTGATCTTGCCACCCTGCGAGAGGATCACGCCGTCCAGGATCACGCGGCCGTCGTCGCCGGCGACGTGGATGGTCGCACCGACGATCGCCGTGACCTTCTCATCACCGAAAACCGTTCCGGCGCAAAAACCCGAACAAATCACGCACAAAAGCATGATACGCAGCCGGGTGTGCAAGAGTGAGGCAGCGCGGCGCAAAACGACGCGGGAGCTCGCGGCGAGCATTGAGGGTTGAGTTCGCATGGAAGCTCGTGGAAAGGCGCCTGTTAGGTCGGCAGAGTGATCCGGCCGGTCAGGCGTTGGGAGAGGAGGCGCTCGGGAATCGCGCTCGACTTCGTGGGTCGCCTGCGACGATCTCAACCGAAACTGCTACGCTTTCTCGACTTAACACCCATCGCCAGCCCGCTTCTCCAGAGAAGGCCGAATTCGGGAGGTGACAGACGTTGAGCCAGAGAGCGATTTTACCGGCCCTTCGAGGGCTTGTAAATCCTCGCCGTTCCAAGGTCTACAGAATCGGCGAGGGCAAGATCCGGGCCCGTTCGAGACGCGAAATTCTACGTGAATGACGGCCGTGTTTTTTGGTTGGCGGCCCCTACCGCCAACCGTACGATGCCCCGCTTTGGCAAAAATTCCCGTTTCGCACGGATCGAGACACCTCTTCGTGGCAGAAGACGAAGCGACAGAAGAAGGCGGTAGAAGAAGAATGAGCACTACGGTCACCGAGCCGGCCCAACTCGAGCAGTTGGCCGTCAATACGATTCGCGTCCTATCCTTCGAGTGTGTCGAGCGCGCCAAGAGCGGCCACCCCGGGCTGCCGATGGGCTGCGCGGACTTCGCGTACACGCTCTTCACGAAGGTCCTCAAGTTCAACCCGAACAACGTCGAATGGGCGGACCGCGATCGTTTCGTGCTCTCGGCCGGTCACGGCTCGATGCTCATTTATTCGATGCTCCACCTCTGCGGCTATCCCGTCCCGCTCGAGGAGCTCAAGAACTTCCGTCAGCTCGACTCGATGACCCCGGGACACCCCGAGTACGGCGACACGCCCGGTGTCGAGACGACGACGGGCCCGCTCGGTGCCGGCGTCTCGAACGCGGTCGGCCTGGCCCTCGGAGAGGCTCTCCTCGCGGCGCGCTACAACACGGCCGAGCACAAGATCGTCGACCATTACACCTACGCGCTCGTCTCCGACGGCGACCTGATGGAAGGCATCTCGCACGAAGCGGCTTCGATGGCCGGGCACCTCGGTCTCGGTAAGCTGGTCTTCTTCTACGACGACAACAGCATCACGATCGAGGGTGACACGGAGCTCGCGCTCTCCGACGACGCCGGCAAGCGCTTCGAGTCGTACGGTTGGCACGTCCAGAAGATCGACGGCCACGACCGCGCGGCGATCGAGTCGGCGCTGGGCGCGGCGAAGGCCGAGACGGACCGTCCGAGCATCATCATCGGAAAGACGACGATCGGCTTCGGCAGCCCGAACAAGGCCGGCACCGGCGGCGTCCACGGTTCGCCCCTCGGTGGCGACGAATGCGAGCTGACGAAGAAGGAGCTCGGCTGGGACTACCCCGAGTGCACGGTTCCCGAAGAGGTCAAGCCCGTCTTCGCGGCACCCGGCGAGGCCGGAGCGACCAAGAACTCGGAGTGGGACGCGCTCCTCGCTGACTACCGTGAGAAGAACCCCGAGCTCGCGGCCGAGTGGGATCGCACCCAGGCCGGCGAGCTGCCCGCGAACTGGCGCGACGCGCTCCCCCGGTTCACGGCGGAGGACGGCAAGATCGCGACGCGTGCGGCGTCGGGGAACGTCATCAACGCGATCGCCGACACGATCCCCGAGCTCATCGGCGGCTCGGCGGACCTCGCGCCGTCGAACAACACGATGGTCAAGGGTCAGCCTTCGGTCACGAAGAGTGACATGGGCGGCCGCAACATCCACTTCGGCATTCGCGAGCACGCGATGGGTGGCGTGATGAACGGCATGTCGCTTCACGGCGGTATCCGTCCCTACGGCGGCACGTTCGCGGTCTTCAGCGACTACATGCGTCCGTCGGTGCGACTCGCGGCGATCATGAAGCAGCCCGCGATCTACGTTTGGACGCACGACAGTATCTTCCTCGGTGAGGACGGCCCCACTCACCAGCCGGTCGAGCACCTCGCGGCGCTGCGCGCGATGCCGAACCTCTGGATCTTCCGCCCCGCCGAAGCGAACGAGACGGCGGCTGCATGGGCCGCCGCCCTCGAGCGCAAGGATGGCCCGACGGCACTCCTCCTCACGCGCCAAGGTCTGCCGATCTACGACGACGCGGGGCTCGGACACGGCGCCGAGAAGGGCGCGTACATCCTCGACAAGGAAGACGGTGACGGCGCTCCGGACATCATCCTCATCGCGACCGGCTCCGAGGTCTCGATCACGCGCGAAGCCGCCAAGACCCTGAGCGGCAAGGGCGTCCGCGCTCGCGTCGTCAGCATGCCGTGCTGGGAGCTCTTCGAAGAGCAGGACGCCGAGTACAAGGAATCCGTTCTGCCCGCCACCGTCACCAAGCGTCTCGCCGTCGAGGCCGGCAGCTCCTTCGGATGGGAACGCTACGTCGGTGCCGAGGGCGCCGTGCAAGGCATCGACGGCCGCTTCGGCGCCTCAGCTCCGATCGCGGAGCTCGCCGAGAAGTTCGGCTATACCGCGGAAGCCGTCGTCGCTTCGGCGGAGAAGCTGCTCGGGTAGAGCGCGACCCCGACTCTGACGAGCACGATCCACGAAAACGCCCCTGCTCACCTCTGAGCTGGGGGGTTTTCGTTGGCGTCGCTCGCGATTCCAGGGGACCGACGGGAAGAGCACGCCCACGGTAAACCAAAGGTGTCAGGGTCCATTTACGGTAAACCAAAGGTGTCAGGGTCCAAACGAGAAAACGTACCTGACACCTTTTTTCCCC
>CAYZGY010000917.1:0-3421 GCA_964478085.1 uncultured Planctomycetia bacterium | reverse complement strand
TCGGAGACGTACGCTTTCCAAGCCTTCGACCGCTTGCGAATCGCGTCGACGCGAGCGTCGTCGGGCCAGGTCGCGCCACGCTCGATCCACCTGCGTATCGCCGCGACTTGCGACTCGCTCAATCGATCGTTGCGTTTCGGCGGCATCTCGAGATCGGAGTCGGAGCGAGTCACCGCGACGTAGAGAGGACTCGCGTCGGGCTTCCCCGGAACGATCGAGGGCTCTCCCGACTCGCCGCCGCGCAGGGCACGCGCGCGATCGCGGAGATCGAGCTCGCCGCGCAGCTTCTGGTTCGGGTCTCCGTGACACGGCAGGCACTTCTCGGCGAGGACGGGCCGGATCTCGCGGAGAAACTGCAGTTCCGCTTCATCGGGCTCGCGAAACGATTCGTCCCCGGACGCCGGGCTCGCAACGAGCACGAGGCCGACAAAAAACGGAACAGCGACGAAGCGAAGGTCGAAAGTGCGCAAGAAATCACCCGAACAGAAGGCCGAACCGAAAACGAGCCAGAGACACTCGAGAGCAACTAGGGTAGCGTCGTCGGCAACCACGATCAACGAGGCTCCCATGGACCGAAGACGATTCCTGACTCGCGGACTCCTCGCGGGTGGCGCCGGTGCGGCGGCACTCTCCCCCTTGGCGCTCGACGCGGTCGATCCAGCCGAGCACGGTGCGAAGGCCGACGGCCGCGCGGACGATTCCGCGGCCCTCCAAGCGGCTGTCGATCGAGGTGACGGCGTCATCCGATTGGCCCGAGGAACGTACCGGATCACGAAGCCGATCGAGATCGACCTCTCGAAGGTCGACCGCACCGCCATTGTCGGCGACGGCGTCGCCGGAGTCGTCATGGCGGGCGCAGGGCCGGCGTTTCGTTTTCGAGGCACGCACGGAGGCACGGCCGATCCAGCGTCCGTCAAACCACGCGTGTGGGACAAGGAGCGTCTGCCGCTCGTCGAGGGAATCGAGATCGTCGGCGAGCACGAGGACGCCATCGGCATCGAGCTCACGGGAACGATGCAATCGACGATCACGAGCACGTTGATCCGTCGCTGCAAGATCGGCATCTCGTACACGAAGCGAAACCGCAACATCATCGTCGACCACTGTCACATCTATGAGAATCGCGAGATCGGAATCCTCTTCGATCAAGTCAATCTCCACCAAGCGCTCATCACGGGATCTCACATCAGTTACAACCCGGTCGCGGGCATTTGGTTCCGAGGTGGCGAGTTGCGCAACTTCCAGATCGTCGGCAACGACATCGAGTACAACTACTCGATGAAGCGAGAAGGATCGGCCGACGTATTGATCGACGTCAGCGAAAAAGGCGCCACGTTCCGCGAAGGGACCATCGTCGGAAACACGATCCAAGCGAGACCGAGCCCGCGCGGCGCGAACGTGCGAGTCATCGGCGGAGACGGGCTGCGGACGACGGGTATGCTCTCGATCACGGGAAACCTCATCGGCAGCCAGCACGATGCGATTCATCTGAAACGCGCCCGTGCGGTCGCCGTGACCGGAAACACGATCTACAGCGCCACGAACCGAGACCTCGTCGTCGAGGACTGCGCGAACATCGTGCTCGGATCGAACTCGATCGACTGGAACCCTGATCACCGCGGCAAGAGAACGGTCGACGGGATCGTCTTGCGCCGGTCGGACGGAGTCGTTCTGAGCGACACGATTATCGAAAACTCGTTCGCCGGTTCGGAAGAGCGCGGCGGAACGATCGAGATCGACGACTGTCGCGACGTCACCATCTCGGCGTGTCAGGTCCTCGACCCGAAGCATCGCGGAATTGTCATCAACGACAGCGAGCGCGTCCGTGTCTCGGCAACGACCGTCGTCGACCGAAGGGAGAAGCCGACGATGCGTTCGACGATCGAGGTGACTGGCAAGAGCCGGAACAACGTGATTCGCGACAACACGCTCGCAAAAGGAAGGCTGAAGGTCGCGCCAGGCACGGCCGTAGCCGATACGAACCTCGAGTGCTGACGCACGCCATTCAGGAACCGATCACCGCCTCGAACCGAGCGAAGAGAGCCTCGAGCGCCTCGACGAAAGCGTCCGGAGCCCCGCGCTCGCGAACCATTCGCGCGGCCTGCTCGTTGAGCCCGCCGGGCGTCCGAGCCTCCGCAGCCAGCTCGGAGAACGACTCCCCTCCCGGCGCCATCCGCAGTCGACAAAGACACTGCCCCATCGCCGCGACGTACGTCTCTGCGAGCGCACGATCGACCTCGCCGTCCCCGGCAACCCAAGACGACATCGCCGCGAACACGTCGTAGATTGGAGAGATCACACCCGTGAACACCCAGAGGCGGTGAAGCTCGTCCTCGGTCGACGCCGACACCAGCTCGCCGAGCGGAGCCAGCAACGCACGACTCTCGCGCTCCTCCGCCTCGCTCCAAACGAGAATCGGTCCGTGCCGCTCGGCACAAGACGGAAGCGGGCAAGCCCGAAGAATCGAACGAGCCGGACTCACCCACCGAGCGACGGTAGACGCACGATGCGTCGGAAAGAGGGAGATCACTCGCTGCTCCGCCCGAAACGAAAGCGGAGAGACAATCGCCTCCGCATCGGCCGGACGGACCGCGAGCACGACGGTCTCACAGGAGTCGATCACGGCCTGATTGTCAGTACCGACCTCGACGTGGGCGAGCTCTTCGGCGAGCTGGGCAGCCCGCTCGGCGTTGCGGGGAGAGACGACGATGCGCGAAGGGCACGACGCCCCCGCGGATAGCCCGTGGATCATCGCGGCGGTGATACTTCCCGTCCCGACGAACCCCAACGATTCGGTAGTGACCGCTTTCATGAAACCTCGAGTAAATCTCTTGGCCGACGCTGCGAGCACAGGAGTTTCGACGGCGTAGACCGCGGCGTCAAGCCTGCCTCTCGTCGCTTCGCGCGGGACCGGAACTATTGCTCTTCCTGACGAGCGCCGGGCAGGATGACGGCGTGTCTGGTCACGTGTGCCACAACCACTCCAAGAAGGGGCAGCCATGAAGAAGCTACTCGCTCTCGCGCTGATCGCGAGCCTCACCTCCGTTTTAGTCATCAAGAATCGCTACCACGTCCGAGCGCAGGACGCTGGACCGTCGCTCTGTTGCGTGGACTTGAATGGAGACGGGTTCGGCGACGTCAGTGACCCGGTCTTCCTGTTGAAGTATTTGTGGCCCCTCTCCGGTGGCGTGTGCTCAAGAGGATCCTCATCCGGCACACGAGTATGACCTCCCGAATCACAACACGACCACTGGTGTCGACGCGCTACGCGATCTGACAACCGGCTCGAGCAACACGGCCGACGGGCACTCGGCTCTCCTGTCCAACACCGAAGGTCGGAACAATACGGCCATGGGCAGAAACGCGATGCTCATGAACACGACGGGAATCAAGAACAGCGCGATCGGCATGTTTGCGCTCG
>CAYZGY010000916.1:3169-3437 GCA_964478085.1 uncultured Planctomycetia bacterium | reverse complement strand
CAGCCCGTTGAAGAAGTCGATTCGGCGTCCAAGCACTTCTTCAACAGGCTGCTAACGACAATACGGGTAGTATTCGCAGGGAAGCCCCGGCTCCTGCCCACATTCGGGGAAGGGGTAGCCGATCGTCGGGGTGAGGCCGAGGAAGAGGAAGTTGATGACCTCGACGGCGTCGCTGAGATCGACGTGGCGATCGACGTTGACGTCGGCGGCGTTCTCGCATGCCAGCTCGGCGGCCGAGCCCTCGGGTCCACCGAAGAGGTGGAGGAGG
>CAYZGY010000916.1:0-3159 GCA_964478085.1 uncultured Planctomycetia bacterium | reverse complement strand
GCCACTGCGTCGCTGAGGTCGATCTGGAGGTCTCCGTTCGTATCTGCGCGGATGAAGGGCAGACCGCCGGGGAGGCCGAAGTCATCCCAGTCGAACGGCGCGGTCTCGTGCGCGTTCTCGGCGTGATCCGCACGCACGAAGCCGACTCCGGCATCGAGGATCTCGACATCGGTGAGGAGGTAGGGGCCGTCACGTTGCGAACCGTAGATATCGTAGCCATCGAAGTCGATGCGGAAGCCCGCAGGTTCGGCGTCTTGCATCGAGAAGATCGTGCCGGCCTGTGCGACGGGGTTGCCGTCGAGATCGGTGAGCGTGCCGAGGACGACGACGCTACCGCCGCGCGTGGAGACGATCGACCCCGTGACCCAGAGCGACTCGTTGAGCGGAGGCTCGCCGGCGCCGCCGCCTTCGCCTCCCGGATCTTCGTCGATCGGGTCCGCGCCCGAGTTGAAGTCCTGACCGAGCTCGGCGAGATCCGAACGAACGAGGATCTGCACCACGGCCGCACGCTCGAAGGTCGCGTCGGGTCCGTTGTTCGCGAGCACCTCGACGAGGTGGTAGCCCGGCTGCGTCATCGGCGGGAGCGTCGTCGCGAAGACACCGTCACCCGCGATGGCGTCACCCGTCGTGCCGTCGTCGTTGAGCGCGAGCACCTCGAGGCTGCCGTCGGGACGGATCCAACGTCCTGTCATCTCGAGCTCGAGGTTCGGAGGGAGCTGCTCGACGTTCGTCAGCTCGGCCGAGACGATCGGCTCCTTGCCGAGCTCGATGTCTTCACTGTCGAGCACGCCCTTGAGCTTGATCGGCGACTCGAGGTGGAACTCGATCGAGTACTTGAGCGTCGGGTTGCCCGGTGGATTCTCGATGGATGCTTCGTAGTCACCCGGCTCTGCGGCCGTGAATTTGTAGGTCTGGATGATGTTGCCTTCACCGTCGTTGTACGAGACGTACGAGCCGTTGTGGTTCGCAGCTTCGGGTCCGTCGACGATATCCCCACTCGGCAGCGTGACGGTGAATTCGAGCGAACCTTCGTCCTCGGAGTTGAGGATGATGATGATCGATCCCGATGTGTCCGACGCGAAGAAGTAGCGGTCGCTGCCTCCCGGAACGATCTCGCGGTGTGTGACCTTACCGAGCGCGAGCGTCTCGCCGTCGTCGGCAGCGGCTCCGCCGCCTCCCAACGTGTCGAAGGCGGCGCCACCACCCGCGCCCGCGGCATCTTCCGTCTCGGAGATGCGCTTACCGAGACCGATGTCCTCGAGGAGCAGCTCGAGCGAGCGTGCGCCCGTTCCGAGCGTGCCGTGATCTTCCTCGACGACGTAAAGCTTCGCGCCGGTGAAGTAGCGCAGCTCGTCGTCGTCAGCGAGCGCCGAGCCGACGCAGACGCGACCGTCGTGCTCCTCGCAACCGAGGATGCCGTCGAGCTCCGCGCGTCCCGCGGATCCCGCGACGAGGTGGAGGATCGTCGAGCAACCCTTCGTCACGCGAGAGTTGAAGTGCCGAAGGAACTTCGATGTCTGCTCGTCGGCAGCCTTGTACGCGAGGTCGGCCGGCGTGTCGACGACCGGTGACGCGGGGCGCACGGCCGCGTCCGCACGCAATTCGAGGAGCGCGCGTGGTGTTCCGAGGTTCGGCGTGCCGACGAGAACGAGTCGCCGAATGTCGCAGCGCGGCGAAGTGTGCGCGTAGAGTCGAGCAGCGAGGCCCGCGAAACCGAACGCGACCATTTCGAACTCGGCGGGGGCGCTGCCGAACTCGTGCGCGAGGATACGTCGGACCAGCGATACGTCACTGCGGATCTGAACCGCGCCGCGGACGATGCCGCCGGAAGTCTCCGAAACGAAGAGGAGTGCACGGTCGCTTCCGAGAAGTCGATCGTTCAGCTCGCTCCAGCGCTCGATGTCGCTGCGGCCCGGCGTCACCGCGATGACGGGAAGCGGAACGCGCAGGTCGAAGTCGTCGATCTCGTCGAGCCGGAAGTCTTCGAGCGTCGCGACGAGATCCCCGGGCGTGTACGAATCGAGCGCTTGCGGGTCGCCGTCACGATCGAAGACGGGCCAAACATTGGGACCGTCGATCTCGACCGTCTCGAGAAACTCGGCGCGGTACTCGAGATCGAAAGCTCCATCTCGATTCTCGGGAACCGGAATGACGAACTCGCCCGACGCGTTGACGCCACTGACGCCGATCGGCCGTCCGCCGAGGGCGCGAGAGTAGAGGACGACCTTTCCGCGACGAAGCGGAGTCGACGAGCGATCATCGAAAGTTACGCGGCCTTTGAGCGCGGGACCATCGTGCCGAATGTCGAGCTCGCAGCGCGAGATCGGGCCAGCGTGCGTGCGGTCGACGAGACCAAGGATGCCGTACTCGACTTGACCGAAGGGCGGGACGTCGCGATCGTGGAAGGCATCGTCCCGCGCATCGAGGCGCGCGATGAGGATGCCGTTTCGCTTGATTTCGTAGATCGTGTAGGCGTTTTCGGGCTGCCACGAGAGTTTCGCGTGCGACGGCGAGGCCGGATCGACGACGCAACGGAAATCGTGAATCGTCGGAAGCGTCAGCCCGCCGATGAAGATCTCGCATTCGGCGCACGCAGCCGTCTCGTCGTCGCGACTACAGACGCTGATGCGATAGGGCGGATCGCCGTTCGCCTGCTCGGGGAGCTCGAGCCGAACGGCGGAGACGGAAGGCGGCAGGTCGGCGAGCTCGGGTACGACCTCGCCGTTGACGAGGATGCGTAGGTGCTGGCTGTCGTTCGGGCCCCACGCGCCGCGCACAGAGTTCGTGCCGGGCAGCCGATCGCAGCGGATCTCCGTCGGCGCGATCGCTTGGACGTTGACGCCGCATGTCGCGGAGCGCAGTGCGGGATCTCCATCGGCTTCGACGTAGTACTGGTACCTGCCCCGTTCGACGTGTGCGTCGACCCACAAAGCGATGTCGCCCGGAAGGCTCGCGACGCGTTCGAAGTCGCGGTCACCGTTCGAGCGAAAGACGTTGAGTACGCGGAAGCGATTCGGCAGCGACCACGAAAGGTGGACGCGTTCGCCGGAGAGAGCGCGGCAACTCAGATTGCGGGGGCCGTCGGCGGGCTCGGCGTTGAAGATCTCGTAGACGGCACCTTCTGGAATGCCGTCGTCGTGAGACGGTCGGAACGCCGGC
>CAYZGY010000915.1:0-3441 GCA_964478085.1 uncultured Planctomycetia bacterium | reverse complement strand
GCTGGTTGGGGTCAATCGATCGCGAAGCTCGTTCTCCCCCCATGCTGGTTGGGGTCAATCGATCGCGAAGCTCGTTCTCCCCCCATGCTGGTTGGGGTGAATCGATCGCGAAGCGATCGAGAGGGGCCTTCCCGAAAGGCCCCTAAGAGACCCGAAAGGCCCCTAAGAGACCCGAAAGGCCCCTAATAAGAATTCCATCACCACTGAAACGCGACGCCGAACCAGATCGTTCCGCTCGAGAGCACAGCACGGGTACCCGCGATTCCCTGGCTTTCCTTCGTACCGATGCTCTTGTCGGGCACGATGTCGTAGGACGCTTCGGTGAAGACCACGATGTTGTCGTGGACCGGGTAGCGGAGGCCGACGGCGGGGCGGAAGAGGATCTGGTAGAGGTCCTCGAGCTCCGCGAGGCCGTCATCCTCGAACTTGAAGACGACGAGACCGATACCGAAGCCGAGTCGCAGGATCAGAGCGTCCGGCGCTTCCCAGAGCGGGATGTCGTAGTCGAAGTTTCCGAGGAACGCGTATCGCTCGAGCTCCGAGACCGCGTTGATCTGCTCCTGCACGTTGAGCGGCAGGTTTTCGATGGTTTGATCCTGGTAATCGACCGTGAAGCCCCAGAAGACGTTTTTCGCCGTCTCCATCATGGCCTTGAGACCGAAGCCGAGACCGGGGCCATCCGTGCGCGGCTGGCGACCGGGATCGAAGATATCGAACGCGAAGCTCGGGCCGACACGGAGCTCGACCTGGGCTCGCTGGTGCAGCATCTGACTGCGCTGGACCGTCTCGATACTGATCTCGTCGTCGTCGGAGACCTCGGCACCGAAGTCATCCGTGTGAGAGGCTCGCTCGATACGCTGCTGAGCGCCCGTGTTGCAACCGGTGAGAAACGCCCCCGCGAAGAGACTCCAGCCGAATGCGAGGACACAAACTCGGCGCAAAAACATTCGTTCATCCTCCTTGATTCGATCCCGTCCAATCAAAATCGCTAAGAACGGGACGTACTTGCTTCAGCTTCTGTCCTTCTGGACGTCTTCGTGAGGGACGAGACCAGTCCGTCGAAAACGTCTCGGACAGGGCGTGTTGACCACCCCGGAAGCCCTCTCCATTCGAAATGGATCGGTCGCCCAAGAGAACGGGGACAACCGGAATCGGTGATCCGAACTCGAAAGGCTTCCCCGCTCGTCAGACCAAGCGAGCGAGCCACCGAAAGCGGCTGGGTATCTTACGGCTTCTTCTTACGGTTAGGAAAGGCAAAGATTCGCAGAGAGGAGTTCCGGCGGACCCGGAACAGATCCTACGAATGAGGGTCCGAGAACCAACGGTATCACTTCGAAATGCCAATTTCAAGGGGCTGAAAAATCCTTCTGGCGACAGGACTTAAGGCCGTTATAGGGGTCTCGCGGAGGATGTTGGATTTCGCCGGAGGACCCAGACCCGAACACGCCTGCGACTGGCTTCGAGGCGAGGAGGGGGAGAATCCCTCGGGGAATCCTGCGCATGGCGCCCGAGCCCCGCGAGGTTACAATACCTCCGCCAGAGAGACGGCCTCCCCGGATCGAGCCGGAGTCCTCCATGCCTCTTCGTATCAAGTGCCGCTGCGGTCAGGACTTGGTCCTACGCTACAGCGAGTGGGTCTACGTCCTCGTCGGGCTGAGCATCGTCGGGTTCGTGGCCAATCTGCTGGTGATCATCGCGCTCTTGGCCCGCGTCTCCCGGCTCGAGGACGACTTGGCGGCCCTCCCATCCGCGCGGGAAGACACGAACATCGTCGAAAGGGACGCGGATCCCACGAAGCGGACGAAACGTGCCCCACGCGGCGGGCGTGAGAAAGGCGGCCGTGAGAAAGGCGGCCGTGAGAAAGGCGGCCGGGAGAAAGGCGACCGGGAAAAAACCGAGCGTCAGAAGACTCGGAGAGAACCCCGGGAGTCGTCGGAGAAGACCCGCATCGCGAAGAAGGGCGCCACGACGCGCGAACCGACGGACGCCGAGGAGATCGACCCGCGCGAAGCGGCTCGCCAGAGGCTGATCGATCGTCGCCGACGCCGGGACATGTCGGAGGACGTCGGAGTCGACGACAGCGACACCGAGATCGCCCACAAGACCGCCCACAAGACCGCCCACAAGACCGCGCCACCGTGGCGAACCTCGAACGATCTCCGCCCACTGGGGTCGCCAAGCACCGGAGACCCGAACGACGACAAGACCCGCGCTGAGCTTCTCGCGGAGATCGAGCGACAGCTGAGAAGCGAGCCCGACGATCCCGACCGTTCAGGTGGTGGCGGAACGGAATCGACGGGTGACGCCGCTGCGGACGCCCTCACGCCCCAGACTCGTCAACTCGTCGACGCCGCCCCGCTGACACGGCTGATGCTGCTCGAGGAGTCGACTTCGTTCTCGTCGATCACGGCGGGGTTCCTTCTCGACCCCGAATTGCGCATCGCCCGTCGCGCAGCGACTCTTCTTGCGACGAAGGCACGCCCGAACTCGAACGAACGTCGCGCGATCGGGCCACTCGTCGCCTTGGGAATCCGCCGACTCGCCGGCTTCCCCGAAGGCGAGACGCTCGCGAATCATCTCTCGCCGATCGACACCTCGCTCCCGGGCGCGGGCCTCCCAGACGCGGGCCTCCCGGGCGCGGGCCTCCCGGATGCGGCCGCCCTCGACAAGGCCTGGGACGGCGCGAAGACTCTCTGCGCCGGCATGACCGAAAGGCTCGCGCTCACCGCGCGCATCGACCGTTTCCTCAACGTCGCTGATTCGAACGGCTCCGACGTGCTTCTCGCTGTCGACACGACACGCAGCATGGGCGCGGGACTCGGCGATCTCAAGGAGACGCTCGCTTGGCTGCTGCCCGCGCTCGAATGGGGAGCCCCCAACGTTCGCGTCGGGCTCCTGCTCTACAAAGACGAGATCGTCGGCGTCGAAGACCTCACCTCGAACTCGGCCGAACGCATCCTCCCGAAGGTGCTCGACCTCGAAGCCGAAGGCGGCGGCGACGTCCCCGAAGGCGTCGACACCGCCGTCCGCGCCGCGCTCGAGCTCGGACGCTTCTCCTGGCGGGAGAACGCCTCGAAGCACGTACTCGTTATCGGCGATGCCCCACCGCGTTACGCGGCGCTACGCGAGCTCGAGAGCCTCCTCGCCGCGAGTCACTCGGAGGGTGGCTTCCGCGTGCACCTGTTCGGTGTCTACCCGAAGGAGGGCGATGCCGTCCCCTTTTTCGAGAAGCTCGCGAAGAAGGGCGGCGGCCGCAGCCCGACGTGTCGAGCGGGCGAACTGGAAACGGAGCTACTCTTCAGCCTCTTGGGTGAAGAGTCTCCCACCACTGTTCGTCGATTCCAGGAACGCGTGAAGGACGAGTTCGCACGCGGACTGTGAGTTCTTCAGGGGGCTTTCGGGAAGCCCCCTTGTATCTTCCCCCTCCACCTGCCGCAGGCA
>CAYZGY010000914.1:0-3450 GCA_964478085.1 uncultured Planctomycetia bacterium | reverse complement strand
TCCATCGAGCCTCGCGGCGTGTCGCCGCGACGTGTCGTCGTCTCGATTCAGGGCAGCTCCTCGTCTCCCTGCTCGCGTTCGGCACAGAACTCATGCGCCTCCGACTTCTCACCCGATCAGCCAAACACCCTCTCCGCGATCTGAACGGCGTTCAGCGCTGCGCCTTTGAGGATCTGATCTCCGACGAGCCAGAAATCGTACGTCGTCTCCTCGAGAGGATGCTGACGCACGCGACCGACGTAGACATCGTCCTCGCCCGTCGACTGGAGCGGCGTCGGATACTTGTCCTCGCGCGGCTCGTCGATGACCGTGACGCCCGGCGCACCCGCGAGCGCGTTACGAATCTCGTCGAGCGAGAGCTTCGACTCGGTGGTCACCTGAATCGACTCCGAGTGCGCGCGCGCCACCGGAACGCGGACGCACGTCGCGCTGATCGGAAGGCTCGGAAGACCCATGATCTTCTGGGTCTCGAGAACCATCTTCATCTCTTCTTTCGTGTAGCCGTTGTGCTGCACGACGTCGATGCGCGGGAACAGATTGCCCGCGAGACGGTGTGGAAACGGCGAATCCTCGAGCTCTTCGCCCGCGAGCTCGCGCTCGAGAGCGTCCATGCCTTTCGCGCCGGCGCCCGAAGCCGCCTGATACGTCGAGACGGTCACGCGCGTCAGCGGAGACAGCGCGTGGATCGGCTGCAGCGCGACGACCATGATGATCGTCGAGCAATTCGGATTCGCGATGATGCCGTTGTGGCTCGGAATCGCGTCCGAGTTGACCTCGGGAACGACGAGCGGGATTTCGGGGTCCATGCGGAAGGCCGACGAGTTGTCGACGACGACCGCTCCGGATCGGACCGCGGCCGGCGCGAACTCCTTCGAGATGCCGCCACCCGCCGAGAACAGCGCGAGCTCGACCCCTTCGAAGGCGTTCTCGTCGAGCACCTCGACGCGCACCTCCTCACCGCAGTAGCGCACCTTTTTGCCGGCGGAGCGTTTCGAGGCCAGAGGCTTGAGCTTGCTGACGGGGAACTCGCGCTTCTCGAGCACCTGCAGCATCTCTTCACCTACAGCTCCCGTAGCGCCGACAATGGCTACGCTTCGCCCACTCATCGTGAATCTCCTTTGCGGTTCGGATCCTCGCCCCGTCGCCGTTGGCAAACGGTCGCGAGGTAAGCCATCAGGGGCACCCCGAAGAGGAAGAACCCCACGGCCAGGATGATCACCAGCTTCGGCATTCCGACGAAGAACAAGTCTTCGGCCCTCCTGAGCAGGTCGTCTGGACAGGTCGTCTGGACAGGTCGTCTGGACAGGTCGTCTGGACAGGTCGTCTGGACAGGTCGCGGGGTGTCGCCCACCTCGGAGCGAAAAAGACACAAGCGGGCCAGCCTACCTCGGTGTCTTGCGTCCGGCAAGATGGATCGGACAGGATCGAGCTCGACCGATCGAGAAAAGCGCCTCACGCGGGCTCGACGTCCGCCTGCTGCCGATAGAGGAGCGCCTCGAGCACGCAGGCCTCGTCGACTCGAGGGTGTCCCTCGAGATCGGCGATCGTCCGTGCGACGCGCAAACTCCTCGCGAACCCGCGCGCCGAGAGGCTGACACGTTCCGCGTGCTCGCGCAGCGTTTGCATCGCGTCCGGATCGACGCAGGACGACTCGGCCAAACGCCCCACGGCGACGCGCGAGTTGACGAGCCCCGGCCCCCAGCGCGCGCGCTGGCGCTGTCGGGCACCGCGCACGAGCTCGGCCATCGTCCGCGAGTCGAGCTCCCCTTCCCTCGGCAGCGCTCCGAGGACACGTGACGGCTCGAGCGCCGAGACACGAATCAGGAGATCGAGACGGTCCGAAAGTGGCCCGGAGATCCTCCGGCGATACCGCTCGACCTGACGCGGTGTACAGCGGCACGAGCGACGCGGGTGACCGAGGAATCCGCACGGGCAAGGATTCATCGCCGCGATGAGGAGAAAGTCGGCGGGAAAGGTCGCCGCTCCCAACGACCGCCCCACCGTGATCTCGCTTCCCTCGAGCGGCTCGCGCAGCGCTTCGAGGACCCGCGGCGCAAACTCGGGGAACTCGTCGAGAAAGAGCACTCCGCGATGCGCACGCGTCACCTCGCCCGGCGTCAGTTTCGCGCCCCCGCCGACGAGCCCCGCGTAGCTGACGGTGTGGTGCGGCGCACGAAAGGGTGGCTGCCGAGAGAGCTCGACCGACGTGTCTCGTGCTCCCGAGACGCTGCGAACGCGGAGCACCTCCATCGCCACGTCGATCTCGAGTGGTGGCAAGATCGTCGGCAGTCGCCGTGCGAGCATCGTCTTTCCGACACCGGGCGGCCCCGCGAGGAGCACGTTGTGCCAGCCGGCCGCGGCGATCAAGAGACCCCGCTTGGTCGCTTCCTGACCGCGAACCTCATCGAAGTCCTCGGAGCGAGAGAGGCGCCCGTCTTCGTCGAGTGCGATCACTTCGCGCGACCGTTGGTCGTACGGCTGGAGCGCATCGGGAGTTCCGAGCACGATGTCGACGGCGTCACGGAGATTCCGAGCCGCGTAGACCTCGACCTCCTCGAGCAGGGACACCTCATACGCGTTCTCCTCGGGCACGACGATGCGAAGGACCCGATCCCGCGCCATGGCGTCAGCCATGAGGAGCGCGCCGCGCACCGGGCGAAGCTCGCCTTCGAGTCCGAGCTCGCCGAGAAAGCCGGTGCCACGGAGCCTCTCGCGAAGCATCGAGCCCGATGCCGCCGTCTCGAACACGCCGCTCGCGAGGAGAATCCCGAGCGCGACCGGAAGGTCGAAACCGGCTCCATCCTTCTTCAAGGTCGCGGGCGCGAGATTGACGAGGATCTTCGCCGCCGGGAAACGGAAGCCGCTGTTGCGAATCGCGGCTCGGATGCGCTCGCGGCTCTCGCGAGTCGATTTGCCGGGCAGGCCGACGACCTGAAAGCGGGGTTCACCGCGCTTCGAGACGTCGACCTGCACCTCGACGGGCCGCCCCTCGATGCCGCGATAATCACCGCAGGCGAGGCGAACGAGCCCACGTGGTCTTTCGGAACGACAGGGCCTTTCGGAACGACAGGGTCTTTCGGAACGACAGGGTCTTTCGGAACGACAGGGCCTTTCGGAACGACAGGGCCTTTCGGAACGACAGGGTCTTTCGGAGCGGCTCGCGGCTCGCGAGGCTCCCGCCGACTTCGTCGATGAGTCCATGAGATGGTCCTCTGTCCATCCTCGGGACGTCTCGAAGAGCGAAGCGGAACGAGGGCGAAGAAACGGGCGACGGGACGCTCATTATGGGGCGACGTTCGAGCCCCGCTCAGGAAAACTTTGCTGGGTAGGTAAGGACGGTGTTACGATGTCTTAGCGTTTCCGTAAGTACTTGCACGGCAGGATTATCAGGAATTCAGATGGATTCTGCGAAACGTCTCGTCGCCCCCTGGGCCGTCCTCTGCGCTCTCC
>CAYZGY010000913.1:0-3458 GCA_964478085.1 uncultured Planctomycetia bacterium | reverse complement strand
TCTCACGTTATCGTAACACGAGCGCGAAGTGACGATGCGTGCGGAAACTCTCGAAAGAGTCATTTGCCGGAAGACCTGGAGGTCCCTATAATTCCGCGGCACACGTCAAACGAAGGCGTCAGTTTCCGAGCGAGATGCCAGATCGAGCGCAGGGTGCTACTCTTCTGTGAAGGAACGCCCGCACTCCTCGGGGAGAACTTCCGTAAGGAATGAACGCGTTCCGTCGACGTTTCCCACGTCCAAAGAAGTGAAGCGCAGAGAATGGACTCGAACGACAACAACCAATACGCCCCCCAAGAGCTCACGGAGTTTCGCAAGGCTCTCATCGCGAAACGCCAAGACCTCACCCAGAGTCAGGCGAATCAGCTCGACGCCCTCAACAGCCAGGGAGGTCACCACCTCGCCGACCTCGAGGAGATGGGCGACAGCGCGGACACCGACTCGCTCTGCGAGATCATGGACGTGAGCTCGAGCACGATCGAGCAGATCGACCTCGCCCTCGAGAAGATCCAAAAGGGGACGTACGGCAACTGCGAAGCGTGCAAGGAGTCGATCCACCGTGCACGCCTGAAGTACCTGCCCTTCGCGAACCTCTGCATCGAATGCCAGAGGAAGCAGGAGGCCGAGCAGAGCTTCTCCGCGGAACCTGCGAAAAACCCGTTCGAGGAGCTGTCGTAGCCGCTCGAGCTCGCAGTCCGGATTTTTCCTCCCAGACGCCTTCTCCGAGACAACTCATCCCGGGAAAATCCAGTTCGGACGGAGTTGTCTCAGGCAGGCGAATCTCCTCCCCTCGACTCAATCCCCCTGAGTCAGCACCACCGCCGCTGAGCAGATCACATGCGCCCGAGAGAGGCGATGAGCGCCGTGGCCCAAATCACGATAACAGACATCACGGCAACCACCCGGAACAAACGACAACCACAATACAATTAATATAAACACATATATAATATAAATTCTGCGCCAGAGAAAAACGGCACCCGGGATCGATCGCCGAGTACGATCGCTCCTCTCCCCGACTAGCGACTCGTCGAGCAGCCTGGAATCTTCTCGCGCAGACTCCGCGCCAGCGCCGCGTTCGTCGAGATGCCGCTCTTTCCGTGAATCGACGGGCGACCGCTCCAATCCGTGAACACACCGCCGGCCTCCTCGATGATCGGCGGCAGCGGAGCGACGTCCCAGATCGCCAGGATCGGGTCGAGCATGATTTCCGCTCGTCCCGTCGCGACGAGGATGTGTCCGAACCCGTCGCCCCATCCGCGCACGACGCGAACGGCCTTGCGCACCTCGCGCTCTACGTCGATCGTTCCTGTCATCTCGAAGCACTCCGGCCCGGTGTAAACCGCGCAGGCCTCCGCGAGATCGGAGACCTCCGAGACCTTCGCGCGCTCGTCGTTCCACCAGCACCCCTCGCCGCGAGCCGCGTAAACGATCTCGTCGAGCGCCGGCAGCCCGACGACTCCGAGCACCGACTCGCCGTTCGGGTCTTGGAGGCCGATGAGAACCGAGTAGAGTGGCACGCCCTGAACGAAGGACTTCGTCCCGTCGATCGGGTCGATCACCCACACAAAGCCCGAATCGCCCGCCTGCTCCCCATGCTCCTCCCCGACGATTCCATCGGCCGGAAAGGCTTTCGAGAGCTCGGCGCGCAGAAACGTCTCGGTCTCGCGATCAGCGATCGTGACGGGTGTCGCGTCGGCCTTCTTCTCGAACTCTACGCCCGCCTGGAAGTAACGGAGAGTGAACTCTCCGGCCTTCTGAGCGAGCTCGGTGGCGATCTCCAAACGTTGCTTGAGCGAATCCATCGCGGCTCTCGGGTCCGAGAAAGCGGGGATTGTCGCACCGGGCCTGGACGCGCGCAAGACCCCGAAAGGGGCAGAAACCGGCCTCGGAGGCCGGCTCCCCGCCAATTCTTCACGAATGCGCCGGCGCCGCAGAACATCAGAAGCGAACGTGACTCTCGGCAGACGGGCTGTAGAATTCGCCCTTCCATCCCGATAAGAGTCGTGGAGGAACAGAATGAGACACACTTTCCTGCTGGCGACCCTCGCCCTGATTTCGCTCCTGAGCGCCGGCTGCTCGAGCCACTCGATCCGCCAAGGCTATTGGAATCTCCGCATCGACGGCCAAGACAGTCGCACGCGCGAGAATCTATCCGAATACTCGGAGCTCGCGAAGGTATTCCTCGTCGACGTCATCGTCGAAGAAGCGACCGAGGAGCCCGGGGAGGTCGTCGAGGTCCACCCGAGCGCGCTGAAGACGGCCAAGGGCATCAAGCGCAATCCGAAGCTCGCTCCGATGTACGGATTCATCCCGGAAGGCGAGAACAAGATCGTCTTTGATGGCGGCGACAAAAGCTGGGTCTTCAAGCTCGTCGGGAAGGTTCTCACACCCGAGATGATCCAAGGAACCTTCCTCGCGCGCATGCGCCACGAAGACGAGGCGATCGAAGGTCGCTTCTCGATGGAGTGGCGCGACGAGTAAGGAACGACGGTCGCGACTCGCGTGGTGCGCAAGACGCGCTACAATGCGCGCATGACCGAACCGAGCCCTCCTCCCGATAACGCGCCAGGGGATGCCTCTGCGCAGCCTTTCCCTCCACCGGCGGACTCTCTTCCGAAACCGCCGACGCTGCCGAAGAACGTCCTCCTGTACGCGGTCGCGTTCATCCACGTCTTCGCGCTCCTCGTCGTCTCGGCGCTGTACTTCGTCGGGCTGACGCCCGGGTCGTCGTTCCTCTACCTCCTCGGAGCGATGGGACTCGGCGCGCTCGCGAGCCTGTTCTGGCTCTACATCGAAAAGCAGCGCAAACGCCCCCTCGAAGAGATCTCCTTCTTCGCGTGGATCGCCTTTCCTCTGGCGATGCTGCTCTTCTTCGGGCAGATGCCGCTCGTCGCGATCGCGATCTATCCGTCGATCACGGAGTTCTTCGAGCCGCACGAGCCGGTGCAGGCGTACTACGTCCGGCGGGGCGACCAGCTCTGCCTCGATATCAGCTTCCCGCTCGAGATGAAGGAGGAAGGGAATAACGTCCGACTCGGCGATACTGTCATCACCGCGGAGTTTCTCGTCGAGCACAGCGAACTGTTCCAATGGCCGAACAGTCGTGTCTACTCGATGCGAATTCTCGAGATCGAGAAGCAGCTCGGGCTGCCCGAGACGACGAGCGTCTCGATCAACTCGGACTCGCAGGAGGTCGCTCGATCTCGTATCGCGGTCGCATTTCGTTACGCGGGAGGCGAGCGGGTCCAACCGATCACGGTGGACGCCTCGGGGCACGAAGTCCGGCGACGAGCGCTGAAGCGAGCGACTCATCAGGACTTAGGATCGCCCTGAGAGCCCCTTCCAGGCAAATCTTCGCAGTTTTCCACCCAGAACTCCTCGAATCCTGGAATCTCCCGACGCTCGGCCCGACACCCCTTTTGTAACGCCGAAAACCGTCGCCGCGAGCTCTCACC
>CAYZGY010000912.1:0-3458 GCA_964478085.1 uncultured Planctomycetia bacterium | reverse complement strand
GCTCGACGAAGCGCCGCGACGGCCTCGGCGAGGCGCCCTTCCTTGACGAAGACGCGCGCTCGATTGAGCGGGCCGTCCGGGCGACGGAGATTCTCGACCTGCGTGAACGCGTGATCGGCCTGGCGCAACTCGCCCTTGTTCGAGCCTGTCGAGCCCTTACGCAGGAGACCGATGCCGTAGTCGTTCCAGCGCTGCCACTCGGGAATCTCTCGCGCTGCGTTCGCGGGCGTCGCGCCTTCCTGGTCCGCGATCGGGAAGACGCCACGATCCGTCGCGAGCGTGATGATCGGCAGCTCGTTGTTGTAGCCCTTCCCGAAGACGTGCTGCATGTACGTCGTGTCGAACTTGCGGTACTGCAGCTTGACGTCGACCGTCAGCGGCGCGGTCTGATCCTCGGGAACCTTGAGCCGATAGTGGATGACGTCGGCAGCTCCCGGCGGAATCTGGTGGTTGTAGAGCGGGACGAAGATGTCCTGCGCATTGCGCCGATCGATACGATTGCCGTCACGATCGAGCACGTAGGAGTTGACGAAGTGCGACCACGGATCGACCCCGCCGTCCGCACGTTGCCCGCCGCTTCGCCCGAGCGTCCTCTCTCCACTCGTAACGGCGACGTCCATCCAGACCTCGTTCGAGTCGGCCGTTCCCTGCGTGAAGAGGTGGCCCATCTTCACCGTGCGGATCACGGCCTCGATCAGGTAGGTCTTGCCTGGCTCGAGCGCGGGAACCTCGGGACGCAGCGGCGCGACGAGCTTGCCGTCGATCGTCCCACCTTCCTTGACGCCGAAGATGTCGACGCGCATGACGCCATCGTTGAACTCGCGGTGGGCCTCGACGACCTCCTCCGGCAGATCGACGAGACGCGCCATGGCCGTGTTCGCCGAGGGGAAGAGGTGATCGTGAACCTTGAGCTCGCCCGAACCGTCGAAGTCCTGCGCGCCGAAATCGTCCGACACCTGGAGCTTCATGTGGCACCCGTTGCAGTCGTGCTCGGCCTTCGGCGGGTAGTAGAAGCTCTGCGCGCCGTGTCCCGAGACGCCGCTCAGGAGATAGGCATCGTAGTGATTCTGTCCGCGCAGGAACTTGTACTTATTGAGTTCCTCGGGCAGATGAACCTTGTGGCAGGTGCCGCAGAACTCGGCTTCCTTGTGGAGCGGCTTGAGAAAGGTCTTCTTGTGAAAGGCCGGCTTCGCCTTGACGAGCTGGCGGTTGACCCACTTGAGGAGCGGGTTCTCGCTGTAGGCGAACGGGTAGTGCAGCGGCTCTTCGATCGTGTAGTCCGAGTTTCCGCGCGGGGTGTTGACGTGCGTGATCGCATGGCAGACCGTGCACGTGATGCCCGCGTGTGCCGTCGGGTGCATCTCGTCGTCGAAGTCGACGTCGTCGAACGCGCCACTGAAGAACGGTACAGGATCGTGACAGCCCGCGCAGAAGCGAGCGGCCTGCACGTCTCCGTCACGCTCGAACGCGACCTTGCGCGTCTCGCGCACGGAAAACAGATAGGCGGGATTGTTGAACGAGCTGAATCGGTGAACGCTCTTCGACCAACCGTCGTGAACGTCCGGGTGACACTCCTTGCAGTACTCGTCCATCATCAACGTCGACGCGGGAATGAAGTTCCCGGTCGAGGTGCGCGCAAGAGATGGGAAGAAGTACTGCACGCCCGAATCTGGTCCGGCCTCGTTCCAACGTCGCGGATCCTGCGAGTGGAGAACCACCATGACGATCGCGAAGGCGCCGGCCACTCCGGCGAGCAGCCCCCCGCGCTTCCAGACGATCTTCGGACCCGCGAGACGATGCAGGATGAAGAGCCAGACGCAGACGATCGGGCTGATCACGTGCGCCCAGTACGCGATGCGACGGGCCGTCGGATTCTTGATCTCGATCAGCCCTTCGATGCGCATCAAGACGAGCCCGCTGCCGACGAGCACCAGAGCCGTCGCGAAGAGGGCGTAACCGACGCGCACCGCGATGCGATTGGGCCGCTTCCGCGCTGCGCGGATGTGAAGCACGCCGAAGACGACGAGCGGCACGACGAGCAGAAGCCCCAGCGCGAGGTGCGCGAGGAACATCAGCATGTAGAAGTAGTCTTGGATCGTCGCGCCCGTCGACCACTCGGCGATCGTCACGCTGACGAGGTAGACGCCGTTGATCGCGAGGAGCGAAAACAGCCCGAGCACGGCCCAGAGCAGCCACTTGAGCTTCGGGCCGACCGCGGGAACGTAGGCCTGAGCCGGAACCTTGACGACGCGTGGAGCTGAATTCGGCGGATCGGAGGCGGGCGGCAAGGTCGTTCTCGCGGGGCGTTGAAGGCGTTAGAGGCGTTAGAGGCCGGTGCTGGCGAAAGGAAGGGTCGGGGGGCAGGCAGGGAGGGACCTGCCCCTTCGGGACTGAGAGCAAGAAGCGTTCCGCGCGATGGATTGCCAAAAGAGGCGCGGCTCGACTCTCTCGTGTCGACCCTTGACGATATCGCAACGCTCATGCTTGTCAACACTTAGGGCCCTACCCGCGCCGTTCGATACGGCGTGGTAGCCCTAACCTCTGCCCTACGACGAGATTCTGAGATTTGGACGGGTCGTAGGGATTGCGTCTGGGAGTCGGAGGGGGGACGAGTCGTACGGGATTTGGTAGAACGTGAGCCTACGAGTCGAGGAACCAGGAGAGACGCATGAACGCTCTGAGATGGGGTGTGCTCGGAACCGGCATGATCGCGAAGAAGCTCGCCGGGCAGCTGCCCGAGACGAATCGTGCCGAGCTCGCCGCGGTCGGCTCGCGAACGGCCGAGTCGGCCGAACGCTTCAGTGCGGAGTTCGGAGGCGTAGCCGTCGGCTCGTACGAGGAGCTCCTCGCGTGTGACGACGTCGACGCCGTCTACATCTCGCTCCCGAACGGACTTCACCGCGACTGGACGATCCGCGCCCTCGAGGCCGGCAAGCACGTCCTCTGCGAGAAGCCCCTCGCGCGTGTCCACGACGAGGCGGTCGCCATGTTCGATGCGGCGGAGCGCTGCGATCAAACGTTGATCGAAGCCTTCATGTACCGCTGTCAGCCCGTCATCGACGAGGTGATTCTCAAGGTTCGCGAAGGCGTGATCGGCGAGCTGCGCCTGATTCGGTCTGACTTCACGTTCGACCGCGCGGTGACGCCGGGTGAAGCGCGGTACGACATCGAGCAAGCCGGCGGATCGCTGATGGACGTCGGCTGCTACTGCACAAACCTCGTTCGAGCAATCGCCGGGAGCGAGCCCGAGAGCGTCCACGCCGTCGCGCACCTCCACGAGTCGGGCGTCGACGATTGGGCCGCGGGCACCCTGACGTTTCCGGACGGAATCCTCGCGACGTTCACGAGCGGCATGCGTGTTGTCTCGGCGAACAACACGTTTCTCTGCGGCTCGACTGGGTACATCGAGCTGCCGTTTCCGTGGCTCGGTGACGGACGCTACGAAATCGTCGGAAAGA
>CAYZGY010000911.1:0-3459 GCA_964478085.1 uncultured Planctomycetia bacterium | reverse complement strand
AACTCCTCGATCACCTACCAGCACCTCTTCACGAAGGACGGCGCCGAAATTGCGCGTGGGGAAATCACGGCGGCGAGCGTCCAAATGGTCGGCGGGAGCGTCGAGGCGATCCGCATCCCCGAGATCTACCGCGAGCGCATCGCCGTCTCCGCGCTCGAACCGCTCACCTTTGGCAAGAGCTGAGTCCCTCAGCGGAAGTCAGGCATGAAAGTAGAAGTCCGAAAGCTGCGCAAGAGCTTCCCGACCCCGGCCGAGCCCGTCGTCGTTCTCGATGATCTCGACCTCGAGATCGAGAGCGGTGAGGCGCTCGCGATCACGGGACCCTCGGGCTGCGGCAAGAGCACGCTCCTTCACATCCTCGGCACGCTCGACGAGCCCGACAGCGGAGAGTTGCGACTCGGGGACGTCGAGCCATTCGGTCTCGGAGCCGAGGAGCTCGCCGCGTTTCGCAATGCGAAGATCGGTTTCGTCTTTCAGGATCACTACCTCCTGCCGCAGTGTACCGTTCTCGAGAACGTGCTCGTTCCGACGTTCGTGGGGGCGGCGTTCGAAGGATCTCCGCGTGGTCGTGCGAAAGAGCTGCTCGCCGCGGTCGGTCTCGCGGATCGGGAGACGCACCGTCCGGCCGAGCTCTCGGGGGGAGAGCGCCAACGCGCCGCCATCGCCCGTGCGTTGATTCGCTCCCCGGGTCTCCTCCTCTGTGACGAGCCGACGGGGAACCTCGACACGTCGACAGCCGAGGCGATCGGCGATCTCTTCGTCGAGCTCCAGTCGTCGACAGGTGCGACACTTGTTGTCGTGACCCACTCCGAAGAGCTCGCGGGTCGCTTCTCGAATCGCTTGCGCCTGCGCGAGCGGCGCCTGAGCGGCAGCGCGTCGTAGGTCTTCGCCATGTCGACGAAGCCTCCGGCACGACCCTTTGTCAAGCGCAGCCTCAGGTACCATTGGCGCTCGCATATCGCGGTGGTCCTTGCCTGCGCGACGGCGACCGCGGTGATCACGGGAGCGCTGCTCGTCGGCGACTCCGTCCGCAGTAGTCTTCGCGATCAGGCCCTGAGTCGACTCGGCAACGTCGAGCACGCGATGGTCAGTCGGCGTTTCGTGCGTGCCGAGCTCGCCGGGGAGGTCCAGGCCCGAATCCAGACGCATCGGAGCGATGTCGAGATCGTCGGAGCGATCCTGCTTCGCGGCAGCGTGACGAATCGAGATAACTCGAAGCGCGCGACGAAGGTCAACATCATCGGAGTCGACTCCCGGTTCGAGAAGATCATTCCCGAGAGCGCAGAGTGGGGTATCGCGGGTCGAAGCGCCGCGCTCAATCGAGCCCTCGCAGACGAGCTTTCGGCCGAGGACGGGCACACGCTGATCCTCCAGTTCGAGAGAGCGAGCGAGATCTCACGTGAGCTCGCCCTCGGGGACCGACGTACCGAAGAGGCCATCGCCGATCTGCAGATCCGCGCGAAGAAGTTCCTTCCGGACGACGGCCCTGGGAGCTTTGACTTGCGCAATCAGCAAGAGACGCCACGAAACGTCTTCGTCTCTTTTCGTACGATCTCGCGCCAACTCGACGAGGTGGGGCGCATCAACACGCTATTCTCGACGACGGGGCCTGAGATACCTGGAGTCCTCTTCGATCCGAATCCGGCGTTGGAGTCCGCATGGACCCTCGACGACGTGGGACTCTACTTCGAGTCGCGCGAAGATCTCCGGAGCACGTCGCTCTTCTCGCGAGAGTTCGTGCTTGCCGATTCGATCGTCGAGAAGACCGGCGCCGTCGCCCGCAAGCTAGGGCTCTCGCGAAACGAGGTGCTCACCTACCTCGCGAATACGATCGCGGCGGGTGAGAAGGAGATCCCGTACTCGACCGTGACCGCGCTCGGGCCCTGGGAGCTTCCCGATGGCAAGACCGTCGCGGCCTTCGGCGACGCGAGCGGCTTGGCGCTCTGGAAGCCCGGAGGGATTCACCTCAACACGTGGGCCGACGAGCAGCTCGGCGCCACGGCCGGTGATTCGATCCGTATCGACTACTACGCCGTCGGACCCGAGCACACGCTCATCGAGAAGAGCGCCAGCTTCGCGCTGCGGTCGACGATCCCGCTCACCGGTGAAGCGAAGGACCCGACCTGGACACCGCGGTACCCGGGCGTCTCGGATGCCGACACTCTCGATGACTGGAACCCGCCCTTCCCCGTCGACATCTCGCGCTTCGATCACCCAGAGGACATCCACGACCTCTACTGGGAAGAGTACAAGGCGACGCCCAAGGCTTACATCGCGATCGAGGATGGCACAGAGCTCTGGTCTTCCCGCTTCGGACGGCGCACGTCGGTTCGTTTTCTTGGCACGGCCGGGAGCGACTTCTCGGGAGTCGAGGAGCAGGTCGCGGAGGAGCTTCGCGCAAACCTGAGCGCCGACGAGTTCGGGCTCGTCTTCGAGCCGACGCGCCGGTTGGCCATCGAGGCAGCGACCGCGGGGACGGACTTCACGATGCTCTTCATCAGCATGAGCTTCTTCATCATCGTCGCCGCGCTCATGCTCGCCGCGATGACGCACCGCCTCGCGCTGGAGCGACGGGTTCGGGAGCTCGGGCTTTTCGGAGCCGTCGGTTACCCGCGAAAGGTCGTCGCACGTGACCTCCTGCGCGAAGGTGTCGTCGTCGCGACGGTCGGCTCCGCGCTCGGCATCGTCGGTGGGGTCGGATACGCCGCAGCGCTGATCACGGGACTGAAGACGCTCTGGATCGACGCGGTCAACACGCCGTTCCTCGCGCTCTACCTCTCGCCCGTGATGCTCGTTGCCGGCTTCGGCTCGACGCTCCTCCTGGCAGCTCTGACCATCTTTCTCGTCGTTCGCAAGCTCGTGCGGGTTCCTCCGCGCCGTCTGCTCGCGGGAGAGTCGACGACGTCGCCCTTCGATACGAAGGGGGCTCGGCGATCGCGTTCACGTTCTGTCGCGATCACGTCGTTCGTCCTGGCGGTCGGACTTCTCCTCGGAGGCTCTTTCGGTTTGATCCCGACGACGCTCGCGTTCTTTCTCGTCGGCGGAGCTCTTCTGACGAGTGGCATCGCGACACTCGCGTGGCGTCTCTCGCGTGCCGACACGCGCGATGTTTGCGGGAACGGCGCGAGCGCGGTCTTTCGTCTCGGGCTCCGGAACGCGCGTCGTGCGAGCGGGCGAAGCCTCTTGACCTGCGAACTCATCGCCTCGGCGACCTTCATCGTCGTCGCCGTCGGCGCGAGCCGAAGCGATCCGACGGACACCGAACCGGCGCTCGACTCGGGAAACGGCGGTTTCGCGATCGTCGCGACGACCGACGTTCCTCTACCGGCTCGACTCGAGACCGAGGAGAGTCGCGAGACGTACACGCTCGGCGCGCGGGCCACCGCGCTGCTCCTGCCTTCGGAGACGAAGCTCTACTCGCTGCGGCTCCGCCCCGGCGACGAGACGAGCTGTCTCAAC
>CAYZGY010000910.1:0-3470 GCA_964478085.1 uncultured Planctomycetia bacterium | reverse complement strand
GGTCGCGACGTAGATCGGGGATCGCGGCGAGTCGCCGCGATTGGACGTCGTCTCGGTCGCCGGCAACGCGCGACTCTCCAGGTCTCGAGCGTCACTTGTCACCCACAGCCCATCCCCGCCATCACTCGACGGGGGTGAACGTCATCCCCATGTCGTCCGACTCGAGAAAGACTCCCTGTTGAAAGGGCGGCATGGTCGACATCGAATTCGGCAACGATGCCCCGCAAATCGGCGAGCGCCCGCGCTTCGTTCGCGGACTTCCGCGAGTTGAGGAGGCTCGGAATGGCGACCGCTGCGATCACTGCGATCACTGCGACGATAGCGACGACGATCATCCATTCGACGAGCGTGAACCCGCCGCGCGAGCGACGAGCACGGGAAGGCAGCGTGAGAACCATGGCGGAAACTGCTCCGTAAATGTCCTGACGCGCCTGTAGATAAAAGGTTTCATCGAAGCGTCGATCTGTCAAATCGTGACGAGGTCGATTCGACTACGTCGTTACCCGTGACAGGGCGACAATGCGAGACTTCGCCGCAGATCGAGTGCGCGCCAGTCTACCGAGGCCCGGGCTTCTTGTTGTTCGACCGTCCTTTCTTCGAGGTCTTTCGGGACTCGGCAGGATCGTCGACGATCTCTGCCTGATTCACGGCGCGACGGTCCGTGAAGGACTGCGAGGACGTGATCGCGTTCCTGGTAGCAGTGATCACCGCGACCTTCGGGATCGCCCCTGCGGATACTTCACCCAGTCCGCGCGGTACGCGAAGAGGAACGCCGGAGCGACGCGTGGGGCGTCGTCGGCGGCGAGGCGGAGGACGAAGCCGATCGGGCTGGATTCGGGTTCGGAGTAGCGACCGTTGAAGCGTGTGCGACCCCAGCGTTGCCCGAGAGCGACGAGCTCGAAGCTCGTGAACTTCGAGCTCTTGAGATCGAACTTCGCACTCCCGCGAAGCTGCGTCGCGACGCCGAACGGTCCGTGATCGCGACCACGCTCCGAGGCGCAACGGGTCATGCCTTCGAGGTCGACGGTGACGACGTTCTTGGCGACCTTCGTGACGACGACATCGAGCTTCGCACTCTCGATCTCGTTGGGCCAAAACGTCGACGTTTGACCCCGCACCGCGTCGAGTAAGTGAAAGCGCGCGAGCCGCTCGACGAGCGCTTGCGGCACCGACTGTCGATCGCCCTTCTTCGGCTTTGGCGGAAGCCAAGAGCGCGCTTCGCCCTTCGTGAACCAGGCGTAGTCGATGTTCCATTTGATCTCGATCGGCTGATCCGGCCGGCAGTCGGACGGGAGGTCGCGCGAGATCGATTGGAGGTTCAAGCCTCCTTCGGGATAGCTGTCTTCCCAGCGGTGTTTCGGCTGGATCTTCTTCTCCTCGGCGAGGCTGCGCTTCTCCTTCGGAAGAGCTTTCCACGCAGTCAATCCACGCTGGATCATCTCGAGGACGGCCTCTGGACGGTTCGAGTTGATCGAGGCGAGGAACTCTCCGCTCGGCGCACAGACGTAGATGCCCTGACGCGTCGCGCCCGGATTGCCGCCGTAGTGGCCCTTGTCGGCCATCGCGCGAAAGAGCGCGCACTCGGGATCCGTGCCTCGTTGGAGACGCCAGACCTCGTCCGCGGCGACGACGAACTTCTTCGAGATCTCGATCAAACGCTTGTCAGACCAGACGGACCGCCGGCCACGCACGCCGTTGTTTCATGTGCAGCCGAGGGGGTGTCCGTTCATCACCCAGAGGAGGAGCGGCTTGCTCTTCTCGTTCGCGGCCGTGATGCCTTCGTGGAACGTCACCTTCCACGGAATCTTCGTCCAAGCGAGGTCACCGTCTGACGGCAGGATGTGGTCTCGCCAAGCCGCGAGGTTATCGGATGTCAGAATCGCCTGGATCTGGGTCGGGTCCGCTTTTTCGGGCGGCTTCTGGAGCGGGTCCACGGGCGTGGCGAGCAGCATCGTGCTCGTGAGGACGGCGATGAAGCTCGGCATCTGTCGGGCTCTCCTGGTCTTGCGAAGATTCAACGAGTCATTCTGCACGGCACGGCGGACCCCGCGCCAAGAACTTCCGGCGGGAACAAGTTCCCATAACGTCCGTGGCATCGGCCGAATGCGTGCGATGTGGGTATTCTTACGTGGCCTCCTTGGGGGGGAGGGCGTCGGGTCAACGCCACATCGAGACACGAAACAGGGAAAGCCGATGCGCATTCTCCACGGTCTTCTTTATTTGCTCCTCTTGGTCGTCTTCGTCGAAACCGCTTCCGCCCAGGAGGAGAAGGCCGGGTCGAAGCGACTGCGCCCGGGCGAGCACGAGGTGCGGATCCTTCGAACCGAGCACGACGGTCGTCAGCTCTGGGCGTACCTGCCCATGCCGCTTCCGAAGAAGCTCCCCTGCATCTTCATTGCGCCCAGTGGTTCTGCGATGTTCCACGGCATGAAGATCACCCAGGAGGACATCCCCGAGCACACCCCGTACGTCAAGGCGGGGTTCGCCGTCGTGTGTTACGGCGTCTCGGGGGCGCTCAAGGATCCCGACGACCTCACCTGGGAACAAGCGGACAAAGCGGCCAAGGAGTTCATGGAGCGCGATGCCGGCATCTCGGACGGCAAGGCCGCGATTGATTGGGCGATGCGCAAGATTCCGGGCATCGATCGTGATCGCCTCATCAGCGTCGGTCACAGCTCGGCCGGCACGATCGCGCTTCAGCTCGCGCAACACGATCGACGCATCGACTACTGCGTCGCTTTCATGCCGGTGACCGAGACGAGAGGCTTCCAGGACGACGACTTCGCCGAACGCCTCGAAGAGGGCGCGCCGGGCTTCGAGGAGTTCAACGAGAAGTGGAGCCCGATGGAGAACACCAAGAAGCTCCGCTGTCGCACCTTCCTCTTCTCGTCGCGAGACGACGACTACTACGATGACTTCAAAGACTTCGTCGAGAAGCTCGAAGAGTCGAGCAACAAGGTCACGGTCCAAACCGTGCGACGTGGCGGACACTACGAGCCGATGCTCGAGAAGGGTATCCCGGCGGCGCTCGCGTGGTTGAAGAAGTACGCGCGCTGAACAGAACGTGAAAAAGCGGGAGCCCGCCCGCTGACGCCCTCGAGCGCCGCATGCGGGCAGGCTCCCGTGAATCGATTCGTCGACTAACGGCCGACGTCCGATGGCGGTCCGCATTCCTCATCGAGGTCGGTCTCCTCGATTTGATTGACCGAGCCGTCGGCGTACTTGTCGCAAGCGAGCACCCCGAGTCTCGTCGGCCGCAGACGCTTCGTCGTCCACCCGTATTCGAGTGCCGTAGCCCCCCTCAGCGAAAATGCTGGTTGGGGTGAATCGCTCGCTGAGCGAGCGAGGGCTTCCCGAAAGCCCCCCTCAGCGAAAATGCTGGTTGGGGTGAATCGCTCGCTGAGCGAGCGAGAGGGGGCTTCCCGAAAGCCCCCCTCAGCGAAAATGCTGGTTGGGGTGAATCGCTCGCT
>CAYZGY010000909.1:0-3474 GCA_964478085.1 uncultured Planctomycetia bacterium | reverse complement strand
TCTCGGAATACGACGGGAGCGACTCGATGACCAGTCGCACTTGAAACTCGAGCGTCTCCGCGTCCGGCGATTCGGATGGGCTCGACGATTCCGTACTCATCTCCTCGATGAGAGCGGGAGGGATCTCGAGCCGGAAGCGCCCCCGGCTCTGCGGGACGAGCTGCATCGGGATACGACGCCGGCTCTCACCGATCGAGAGGATCGCATCGACTTGCCCCGCTTCGATCGGATTGCCCTGCTCGTCTTCGATGAGCGCCGCGAGCTCGACCGTGTCGGCTGCAGCGTAGAGCGCGTGGTCGCTTCCGAGGCGAACGAAATCGTCCTTCGCTGCCCAGCGCTCGGACCTGGCCCAACGAATCACGTTGCCCCAGAATCTGCGGTAGAGAAGATCACCGAAGCGAAAGCGCCAGCGCCAGGTGCTGTCGATCGCGCTGAAGAAGACACGACCCACACCGATCTCGCGAATCGCGAAAATCGGATGCTCGTCTTCCGCTGAATCGACGAGAACCGTGCTCGACTCGTGCGCGGCACGAATCGGGCTGTGCCAGTGAGGTCCGGGGAGGTGCGTCCAGAGCTCGACGTTTCGTTCACGGCCGGCGACGAGTCGCGTGATCGTGGAGTCTTCGCCGGCGCTGGCGAGGGAGAGCTCCCACGCGTCCGTGGAGAGGCGAGTCCCGGCACGTCGGGGAGGCGTCGGACGCTCGAGCTCGACGGGCAGGATCTCCGCGAGCGCGGATCGCTCCCAGGAGTAGGGCATGGCGCGCGATCCGCTCAGAAGAAGAAGCGTTCCGCCGCGCGCGCGAACGAAGTCGGCGAGGATCTGCTGCTCCTCGCTCGTGAAGGTCTCGGCGTCGATGTCACCGAGGACGATCGCGTCGTACTCGAAGAGCTTCTCGCGCGTTCTCGGGGCGTCGTCGGGCAGCTTACGTTCCGGCGGCGCCGAAAGCAGGTAGTCGTCGAGATCGATGCGTTCGTCGCGTTCCCACGAGTCTCGCAGGTAGCGGAACTCCCAGCGGGCCGAGCGATCGATGAGGAGGACACGCGCACGATCGTCGAGCACATCGATCCACGTGTGCGCGAGGTTGTTCTCGACGCTCGCCTCACCTCCGCTCGTCTCGATCTCGACTCGAATCTTGCGACGGCCCGGTGAGTCGATGGCAAAGCTCACGGGCCAGCGCGAGACGCCTTGCGGGAGCTGCTCGTCGATGACGAAGCTGCCGAGCTCGCGCTCGCCATCCCGGATCCACAGCTCGAGCGATTCTCTCGCGACGCCGGTGTTGTCGAGGACGACCTCCGCGTCGACCTCGTCACCCGTGAAGACCACCGCCTTGGCCTCGAGCGAGACGACCGCGAGATCGCTCGGGCGCTCGTTCGGACCGACGGGAATCGTGACGAGCGGCGCTCCGAGCTCACCGAGCACTTCCGCCGCAGGAATCGCGGGGCGTGGTCCGTTGTGGCGACCGTCGGTGATGAGGACGACACCGGCGACCGAATCTCGCGGGCGACGAGCGACCTCGTCGGCGATCGGCGCGACGAGATTCGATGTATCACGCGTCGGCGATGCGGCGTCGAGGGCTGAGGTCCTGCCGATAGTCTCGAGCTCGTTTCCCAGAAGGTGAAGCGTCACTTCGTAACGTTCGTCGAGTCGCGGGAGAAGATTCGTGCGAAGAAACGTGAGAGCCGCGGCGAAACGACTCGGCCTCGACTTCGACGTTTCGTCTCCGGTTTCATTCACGACCGAGTCGGCCGGAAGAGACATGCTTCGGGAAGCGTCGACGACGACGAGCACGGTGTCCTCGATCGTCTCGGTCCGCGTTCTCGTGGTCGAGAGATCGAGAAGAACCGTCGTGAGGATGGAGACGGTCACGAGGCGCAGTACGGTCAGAATCGTTCCGCGCGCTGTTCCGAGGATTCGTCGGTCGCGCCGGTAGAGAAGCCAAGCTGCGACGACGAGGACCGGGAGCACGATCGCGTAGAGCCAGAACGGCATCCAGCGTGAGAGGAGGGTCATCGCTCCCTCCCCGCGGATGGGTCGACGCGGCTTCGAGCGATGCTCGCATGGAGCGCCAACTCGAGAAAGACGAGCAGGAGGGCGCCGCCGAGGACGAAGGGCCACTGCTCGCGACGCTTGACGATTTTTCTCGTGGTGGACTCCGCGGAGTCGAGGTCGCGCACGAGGCGCGTGCGCGGTGTCAATTCACGCACTTGCTCGAGAACGTCTGCCGTGAGTCGCGTCAGCTCCGACTCTTCGCGAGAGACGTTGACGGGCTCGATTCGTCGCGTTCCGCCCGGAGATACAGCGTGATAAAACCCGACCTCGTCCGCGTTCAGCCAAGTGGCCGAGCGCGTGCCGTTCGTCTCGATCACCTCCAACGTGCGTGTGTCGCCGCTCGGTGAGGTCGCCGACACGGAACGGCCTTCGGGCTTCGAAGAGAGTCGAATCGCGAGATCGCGACCTTGCAGCCCGGATCCGAGGATCATCTCCTCGTCCGTTGACGCATCGCTTGCGAGGTACCGCGCCAGGCCGTGAATCAGCGGGACGAAGAGTGGCGTGTTCGGGAGGTTGCTGTCCTCGGGCGTCGCCGAAGTCGTGAGGAGAACGATGCGGCCGCTCTCGACGCTTCCTTCGACGATCCACGGATCGGTCTCACTGATGCGAGCGAGCGTTCGAGTGTTCTCGCGCAGTGGGCCGAGCTTGGCGAATCGTCGAACAGAGATACGGGTCAGATCTCCGTTTTCCGAATCGGCAAACGGTGAGAGGGCGGGGTGGGAGGTGTCGATCGTTCCGATCGACAGCGCAGCGTTCTCGGCCGTGACTTGCTCGAGGATGGGAGCCGGTGTGAGACCACCGAGCTGTGAGGGCGGCGCGTCCGACCCGGCGACGATCAGAAGACCTCCGCCTCGCGACAAGAACATCTCGATCGCGCTTCGTTCGGCGTCGCGAAGGTCGTGAACAACTCCGAGGATGAGAACGCGCGCAGCGCGCAAAGATGCCGTGGTCACCTCTTCGATGACACGCGGCCGAAAGAGCACGTCTTCGGGGGTGCTGTCCCGTGACTTGGGAAAGAGCGCGAGCTCGAGGTAGTACGCCGAGTCGAGGGCGCCCTCTTCACCTCCGCGGATCACCACGTCGACGTGATCGTGAACCTCGATGGCCTCGAAGCGGCGATCGTCGAGCCGAAAGCCGTCAGCACCCTCGCGCGAGACGATCTGCGCCTCGAGCCGGTAAACACCCGCGCGAGGAAACGGATGCTCCATCGTCGTCTCGGCAGAAGGTGAGGTCGTCGTGTCGAGCTCTCTTGCGAAGAGGGGTTCATCGTCGATGAGCAGCCGCAGTGTCCACGTCTGATGGGCGAGCGCCTCGGGAACCTCGGCTTCGATGTGGAATCGCGTCGGGGCGTCGGTGCCTGCGAGCGTCTCGTCCGTCGAGATCGATGTGACGCGCGCGTTCGGAGCCTCGCCGGTGCCGCAGTC
>CAYZGY010000908.1:0-3478 GCA_964478085.1 uncultured Planctomycetia bacterium | reverse complement strand
TTTCTCGTCGTCTTCGCATCGGGCAAGAATCGACGCAATCCCGAAGGCGAGCTTCACACGAATTTCCGACTCGACAAGGACGGTGAGCTTCTCGCGATCTTGACACCCGACGGCCAGAACGTCGTCGCGGGCTTCGCGTCGTTCCCGGGTCAGCTCCCCGACGCTTCGTACGGGCTATCGATGAACTCGGTCGAGAGTCGCGTCATCGTCGACGGCGATCCCGTTCGCGTCCTCGTGCCGACCGACGACAGCCTCGGTCTCGACTGGATCCAGCCAGACTTCGACGACGGCAGCTGGCGCCTCGGAGAGACGGGCGTCGGACTCGAGCGTTCGTCGAACTACGACGATCACATCCGCACCGACGTCGAAGCGGAGATGTACGACATCAACGCGACGTGCTACATGCGCCAGACCTTCGAGATCGAGGATCCCGACGCGATCGACTTCGCGAAGATCCGCATGAAGTACGACGACGGGTTCATCATCTACCTCAACGGGCAGAAGGTCCTCGAGAAGAACCCGCCTTTCGGCGCGCCGATGTGGAACTCCGAGGCGGAAGGAAGCCACGCGGACTCGGCCGCCGTGCGTTTCGAGGACTTTCCGATCTCCGATCACCTCGACGCGCTCGTTCCGGGGCGCAACGTCTTCGCGATCCACGGGCTCAACTCGTCGGCTCGCAACAGCGACTTCCTGATTACGCCGGAGCTCGAGTTCCTCTCGATCGGCGAGATCGATCCGGACACGGAGCTCTACTTTCCGAACCCGACGCCCGGCGCTCCGAACGGTGCCGGTGTCGCGATGGTCGCTCCGATCCCCGAGTTCTCGCACGACAGCGGAGCGTATCTCGAGGCGCCGCTCGTGTCGATCGAGGCGAATGTCGACGGAGTGCCTCTCGCCGGAGCGACGATTCGCTTCACGACGAACGGCAGCGAGCCGACCGAGGCTTCGCGCGAGTACACCGAGCCGATCCAGGTGGCCGGCTCGATGCAGATCATCGCTCGCGTGTTCCACCCGGAGATGCTCGCGAGTTCGCCGGACAACCGCGTCTTCACGACGGTCCACCCTTCGGCAACCAACATTCGTACGAACCTGCCGATCGTGATCGTGAGCACTCCCGGCCGCTCGATTCCGGGCGGTTGTGACGGAGCGTACACTCCCGGGTTCTTCATGGTCGTCGAGCCGGAGGACCGGGACACGCTCGTTTCGCTACGGGATCCCGCGACCTTCGCTCACACGGCCGCGTTCCGTCGCCGCGGCTCGAGTACTTGCGGGCGGCCGAAGTACTCGATGAACGTCGAGATTCGCAACGACGAAGGGGAGGACGAGGACGTCAACCTCTTCGGTATGGGAGAGGGTTCCGACTGGGCGCTCTACGGTCCCTACGATTTCGACTACGCCCTCATGCGCAACTCGATCGCGTTCTGGATGAGCCGCGAAGCGGGCCGATACGCCTGTCGAACGCGCTTCGTCGAGGTCTTCGTCCAGGCGAACAACTCCCCGGTGAGCTCGAGCAGCTACTTCGGCGTCTACGTCTTCATGGAGAAGATCCGTCGCGCGCCGCACCGAGTCGATATCACCCGGCTCGGATCGGAGGACATCGCGCAGCTCGAGGTGACCGGCGGCTACATCATGAAGATCGACCGCGTCGGTGGAGGTGAGCAGGCGATCAGCGGCGTCGGTGGTCAAAACGTCGTCATGGTCTACCCGAACCGCATCAACGCGCAGCAGCAGAGCTACCTGCGGCAGTTCGGTAACACGATGAACGGTTCACTGAACGCCGAGACGGCGCTCGAGAACCCGCACATCGACGCGCTCGGCTGGATCGATCACCACATCCTCGCGACCTTCCCGAAGAACGTCGACGCCTTCCGACTCAGTGGCTACATGCACAAGGACCGAAACGGCCCGCTCGTCTTCGGGCCCGTCTGGGACTTCGACCGCTCGATGGGATCGACCGACGGTCGTGACGTCAGCCCGACCAGTTGGCAGAACACGGGCGGCGACGGTGGAACACGCTACTTCCAGTTCGGCTGGTTCAATCGACTCTTCGGCGGTCAGCCGCCGCTCGGTTCCAGCAAATGGGCGACCGCTTACCGGGAGCGCTGGCGCGAGCTGCGCGCCGGTCCGCTTTCGACGGAAGCGATCGACAACCAGCTCCTCGCGTGGAAGGAGGAACTCTCGGCCGCGGGCGCCGCGGACCGCAACTTCCAGAAGTGGCGCTTCCCGCGTGGCGCGCCGCGTGGCGGAAACGGCTGGGCCGGCGAGGTCGATCACCTGCGCAACTGGCTGCGAACTCGCGGCGAGTGGATCGATCGTCAGTTCGTCGAGTCGCCCCGCATCTCGCCCGAAGGAGGAATCTACGAAGAGGGCGTCGAGGTCGAGATCAACATCGACGACGAGACAGCGACGCTCTACTACACGCTCGACGGTAGCGATCCTCGAGGGAACGGCGGCCGACCGAGCGAGACCGCTCTCCTCTACGACGGCCCGATCGCCATCAGCGAGAACACGGTGGTCACGACGCGCGCGCACTTCGGCGGCTCGCTGTGGAGCGGTGAGGTCACCGAGGGTTACGTGACGAGGCTCTCGAAGGTCGTCATGACCGAGCTCAACTACCACCCGAAGGACGCGTCGGCGGTGGAGGATCCTGACGGGAGCCACTCGTCGATCGATCTGGAGTTCCTCGAGATCAAGAACGTCGATACGGTTCCAGTCGACCTGACCGGCTATCGGTTCTCGGGCGTGACCTTCACCTTCGAGGGCGGCAACAACGTGCTCGAGCCGGGCGAGGTCATGGTTCTCCACAACGACGCGCCGGCCTTCGAGGCCCGTTACGGCGAGCGTGTCGCGAATGTTCGCGTCGGTGGCCAGTTCTCGGGCTCGATGAGCGACAGCTCCGAGACGATCCGCCTGCGCGGAATCCTCGGCGAGACGATCTTCGCGATTCGTTACGACGACGACTGGTATCCCGAGACGGACGGCAACGGCAAGACGCTGCAGCTCGTCGATCCGTACAGCGATCCCGAGACGCACAATTCGGCCCAGGCTTGGAAGCCGAGCGAGGTGGAGCACGGTACGCCCGGCGTCGACGACAGCGAACCCGTCGGTGGGCTTCGCCGCATCGGCGACGTCGACTCGGACAGTCGTCTCAACATCACGGACGCGGTCGTGCTGCTGCTCCATCTCTTCAGCGACGAGAGCATCGAGCTGCCCTGCGGCGACGGCACGCTCGCGTCGGAAGGCAACGTCACGCTACTCGACACGGACGGGAACGGTTCGGTCAACTTGACCGACGCGGTCCATATCCTGAATTTCCTCTTCCAGAACGCCGATCCGCTGGCGCTGTTGCCAGACTGCGTGCGCGTCGCTGGTTGTGAGGACGGTTGCGACTGATTTTGTGCGGGGGCGCTCGCGGTTTTTTTGAGGGGGCTTTCGGGAAGCCCCCTTGTATCTTCCCCCTCCACCTGCCGCAGGCAGG
>CAYZGY010000907.1:0-3478 GCA_964478085.1 uncultured Planctomycetia bacterium | reverse complement strand
CTCGTCGCCTCGATTGAGGAGGTCGATGCCTTGGAAGTGCTCCGACTGCGACGTCTTCATCGAGCGGATCACGGCGAGCTTGTCGAGCATCGTCGCGCACTTCGGCATCAGCTCGCTGACCCGGACTCCGGGCAAGTTCGTCGGGATGCTCCCGAAGGGGCCGCGCGTCATGCGATCGTCCTTCGGGTCCCAAGTCTCGAACTGGCTCGGTCCACCGCAGAGCCAGATCAGAATGCAGTGCTTCTGTCGCTTCTTGGCCGACTCGGCGAAGGCGGGAATCGAGAAGAGGCCGCTCCAGCTCGCGACCGAAGCCGTGCCTGCGGCGCTCAGGCCGCCTTTGACGAGGCCCTCGAGGAAGAGTCGGCGATGGAGCGTGTGATCGGGACTGCCGCAGTCTTGCAGCTCTTGCCGGTGTTCGTCCGCCGGGGACGGGTTCGAAGAAGTGTGCGCGTCGTCGATCATGCGTCGAGCAGTGTCTGCGAGCAGTGATTACGATTCAGTGATTGAAGCGAAACTCGGCGCTCGTCAGCAGCGCCCAGAGGAGCTGCTCGCAGGCGTCCTCGGCGCGATCGCTGCGCGCCTTCAAGTAAGCGAGCGATCGTTCGAGCTCCTCCTCATCCGGAGAGCGCAGGAAGACTCGCGAGAAGAGCGTCTCGACTCGCATTCGATGATCTTCGATCGCGAGCAAGTCGTCCACGGTGTTCCCTTTCTCACGCCCGACGAGGCCGTCGACGAGCGGGTTGTTCGAGAGGAAGAGCGCCTGCTTGAGTGAGGCGTTGTACTCTTCGTGGAAGACGTTCGGGAACAGCGAGACGAGACCGTCGGGGGCGCGTTCGGTCCTCTTCGGGTCGAACCGACCGCTCGCGACGAGGAGGGAACGATGGAGCGACTCTGCCGTGAGCGGCTTCTCGAGCGCGCGTGCGAAGAGGTCGTCGGTCGGGTTCGTCTCGTTCGAGCTCTCGGACGGCGTGACGTCGAGCGCGTAGGGGCGACTGAGGGCGATCGCGCGAATCAGCCGGCGCACGTCGTAGCCGCTCGCGGCAAAGTCTCGCGTCAGCCACTCGAGGAGGGCGGGGTGGCTCGGCGGGTGGGTCGAGTCCATCTTGTCGATGGGATGGACGAGCCCACGTCCGAGGAGCAGCGCCCAGACGCGATTGACGAGCGCTCGTGCGGGGAGATCGCTCTTCTCGATGGCGACCTCGATGAGCTTGCGCCTGCGTGAAAACTTCGGCAGCGCCGGTCGTTCGGCCTTCTGGCCCTTCTTCGGCGGCGCGATCTCGTAGTTGGCCGGCTGATCGACCTCCTTCTCGCCCTCCTTCGGAAACTTCTCGTCGATGCAAGCGCCCGTGAAGAACGACAAGACGGCATCGTGATTCTCGCCGGCGAGGTCGGCGTACTTCGAGAATCCTCCGATCGCCGACTCCGCCACCGCGGGCCCACGCTTCGTGTCGATGTTCGAGCTGCGACTGAAGAACGCGACGAGCCCCCAGTAGTGCTCCTGAAGGATCTCGGGAGCGACGGGATGGTCATGGCACTGCGCACAATCCATCTGCACTCCGAAGAGCGCCGGCGCCGCCTTCTTCGCGATCTCCTGATGCTTGTTCTTTCGTTCGTAGAGGAACCAGAACGAGCCGCGACTCGCCTCACTCTCGGAGCGCGCATCGATGATCTCCGTGAGCACCTCGTTCCACGGGCGGTTCTCGTGGAATGCTCGCTCGAGGTAGGCGTGCCAGCCGTGCGACGAGCGATCGGCGCTCGCGAGGTTTTTCGGGCGCCCCAGAAGCACGACGTCGAAGACCTCTCGCAGATGGCGCGCGTGCTCTTTCGAGGCGATCAGTCGATCCACGAGCCCGGCGCGTTTGCGCGAGGATGTGTCCGCGAGAAAGTCTGCTGCCTCCTCCGGAGCGGGGATGCGACCGACGAGGTCGAGGTAGCTCCGGCGTACGAACGTCGCGTCGTCGCACGATTCGCTCGGCTGGACGTTCTTTTCCCGCCAGCGCGTCTCGACGAGGAGGTCGATCACCGATGTCGGAGAGACTCCCGGCGGCGGGAGCCAGTCGGGAAGCTCGCCGCCGGACGCCCTCGACTTGCGGCGCTTCGCCCACGCGGTCGTGTCGGTCGCTCCGCCGAGTCGCAGAATCCACGCCTCGAGCACCGAAAGCTCCTCGGGAGAGAGCTGCGACTTGCCCGGTGGCATGTGCGGATCGCCGTGGGGGTGCACGAAGGGGATGAGCGGGCTCTCGCCGGGTTTCCCGGGCACGACCGCAGGACCGTTCTTGCCGCCTCGAAAGATCGCTTCGGGCGTGCGCAGGTCGAGCTTCGCCTTCTTCTTGATCGCGCCGTGGCAGCTCAAACAGTTCTTATTGAGAACGGGAAGAACGTGGCTTTTGAAGAACGATGCGGTAGTACTGAAATCCGCGCCGCGAGCTTCCTCGCTCAGCACCGGCCGAGCTCCCGCGAGCTGGGAGATCACGAGCTGGAGGAGTACGAGTCGGGAGATCGATCGTGAGCGCGCTCTATTCACAGTCATCTGCCGCAACGATATACGGTGTTGCCACTTCCGGGCAACTCGCCGATGATTCCGAACGCGGACAGGCCTGTCAAGGAGAGCGGAGAATTCGGAAGTGGCGCAAACGAAAATCGTCGTCGTCGAAGATGAGGCAGACATCCTCGAGCTCGTCGAATTCAACCTGCAGCGCGAGGGTTTCGAGGTGGTGACCTGCACCGTTGGCAGCGCCGCATTCGACCTGATCCGTGAGCATCGGCCGGCCCTGGTTCTTCTGGACTTGATGTTGCCCGAACGCGACGGTCTGGAGATTTGCCGCGAAATCCGCTCCGACCCGGACCTCAAACGAACACCCGTGATCATGATGACGGCCAAGAGCGAGGAGAGCGACATCGTGCTCGGCCTCGGCGTCGGTGCGGACGACTACATCACGAAGCCCTTCAGTGTTCGGGAGCTGGTCGCGCGCGCCAAAGCCGTGCTGCGACGTCGAGATCCGGAAGCTCCGGCCGAGTCGGGCGATCGACTCGAGATCGAAGGCATCTCGATCGATCCCGATCGCCACGAGGTGATCGTCGACGGCGAACCGGCTCCGTTCACGGCGACCGAGTTTCGCATGCTTCACTACCTGGCGACCCATCCTGGCCGCGTCTACAGTCGCGAGCAGCTCATCGATCGAGTCATCGGACAGGACGTGATGGTCTCCGATCGGAATATCGATGTGCACATTCGCTCGGTGCGCCAAAAGCTCGGTGCGTACCGTGATCTCGTCGAGACGGTTCGCGGCGTCGGGTATCGCTTCAAAGACTATCGTTGATCGAGAAGGACGTTCGGATCCGAAGACGTGTGGCGATCGAGGTTTCTCTGGCAGCTCTATCTCGGATTCGTCGGCTTGATTCTGGCGACTACGGTTGCGGTGGGTGTGCTACTCGTCGGCCAGGTCGAGAAGGACACGCTCAACGATGCCCGTGGTAC
>CAYZGY010000906.1:0-3479 GCA_964478085.1 uncultured Planctomycetia bacterium | reverse complement strand
CTGTTGAGGCGGGGTGGAAACCGGAAGCGTTATTTGAGAGCGCGCGTGATCGGCCGGTGAAACGGCGGATTGCGCGCGCTCTTTTGACGGGTTAAGATCTTCGTCTTCGATACCTCGCCTCTGCGGCGGTGAGCGGCGGGCCCTTCGGTGGCCTCTCGAGCACTGCGGCGACGGAGGGCGGGGGCGTCTCGCGGCGGACCCGCGCGCGCCTCTCGCTGAGTCTCCGGCGCCAATCGGGCAAGGGTGACGCTCCCGGCGTCTCTCTCTCTCTGCCATTCCTGAAGGCCAGGCCTCTTGTGACCTCTTTTCTGGCGATCGTACGCTAGGCGTCCTTCAGGATTCGGAGCGACATCAATGCAAGAAGTCCGGATGACCTTCGGGGAGCACCTCGAGGAGCTTCGTAAGCGCATCCTCTTCTGCCTTCTCTACCTCGTGATCGGCGTCGCCCTCGCGATGATCTACGAGAAGGATCTGATGAAGATCGCGCTCGGACCTCACAAACGTGCCTACTCGAGCGCTCAGAAGACGCGTCTCCTCGAGCGCTACCGTCGCATCCTCGACGGCATCGAGCCGCTTCAGACGCTGACTCCTCAAGCCGCGACGCTCGATGGGCGCGCCCTCGTCGTCGGGCGCATCCGCTGGGAGATTCTCTACGCCGCGGACGTCGAGCTGCGCGAAGCGGCCGAGGGGCTCACGGCCCCTTTCGAGACCTTCGCGGAAAACGTCGACACGATGCTCCCGTCCGTTCCGGAAGGTGAGCGCTCACGACTCAAGGAGGCGATGCGAAAGCTCGGCGACGGAGTCTCGCTCGGAATCATCGCCAAGTTTGCGCCACAAGAGGCGGTCGAGGCAACCGCGGACATTCCTCGCAACCTCAAGCGGCTCGAGGAGGAGTTCCGCGACTTCGCCGTCAAGCACTCCACGGGCGGGCTGCGCGAGCTCATCTCGTGGGGTGACGAGCTCGATGAGCTGACCGAGCGTTTCGGCGCGCTCAACAAGTTCCTCGACGACCGACGTCAACAAGTGCTCGAGAGCGACATCACTCTCGAACAGATCCACGAGAGTACGACGGAGACTGGCATCGGCGCGGCGCTCATGGACGTCCACAAGCGTCTCTCGGGAATCCTTACCGACATGAAGTCGGCACACCGCGCCGAGATCATGGTCATCTCGTACCTCGAGCAGTTCTACACGCACCTCAAGGTCGCGATCATCTTCGGGCTGCTCTTCACCGTCCCGTTCATCCTCTACGAGATGTGGAAGTTCGTCGGCGCCGGGCTCTACATTCACGAGCAGCGCTACGTCGTCACGTTCTTGCCCTTCTCCCTCGGCCTCTTCGCGGTCGGCACGTATTTCGGCTACGAGATTCTCATTCCCGTCGCGCTCACCTTTCTTGCCGGGTGGGGCGATGCCAATATCGATCTCGCGTTCACGCTCGGAAATTACATCACGCTCTTCTTCACGTTGACGCTCGTCCTCGGTCTCGTCTTCCAGACGCCGCTGATCATGGTGTTCTTGACGAAGATCAACCTCGTCGACGTCAGCGGCTTCCGGCGCTTTCGGCGCCCCGCGATGATGTGCGGAGTGGTCCTTGCGGCGATCTTGACGCCACCCGATCCGATCAGCCTCTTATTGATGGCTGGGCCGATGATTCTCCTCTACGAATTCGGTATCCTCGTCTGCCAGTTCTTGACGCCCAAGACTAACAAGGAGGTTACAGCGTGAAGCTCGGCATTCTCGGACTGCCATCGAGCGGCAAATCGACTCTCTTCGATCTCTTGACGGAGTGCCTTGACGGCCCGGACTACTCCCAGACGGGAAACAAGCCGCGCGTGCGGACGGTCAAGGTGAACGACGAGAGGCTCGAGCGTCTACGCGACGACTACGCGCCGAAGAAGTACACGCCGGCCGCTCTCGAGGTGCTCGACTTTCCCGGCGTCCAGGGCGGGGCCGACAAAGGAGGTCTCGCCGACCTGCTCGCGCCCGCACGCGAGCTCGAGGCGCTGATCATCTCTCTGCGCGACTTCGACAGCCCTGGTGCCTCCGCTCCGGACCCCTTGCGCGACTACGAGGAGGTCGCCGGCGAGTTCGTGCTCGCGGATCTCGTCATCGTCGAGCGCCGGCTCGAGAAGCTCGAGGAGAAGAGCCGCCGGCCGAACTACACGGACGACGACAAGAAGGAGCGCGTCGTCCTCGAGCGCATCCACGAGCAGCTCGAGGCCGAGAAGCCCGTGCGCGAGCTCGAGCTCTCCGACGAAGACCGCAAACGCATCAGCGGCTTCGGGTTCCTCAGCGGCAAGCCGTTTGCCCTTGCGGTCAATCGCGGCGACGGCGGCGGCACGAGCGACCTCGACAAGCTGCGCGAAGCAGCGGGGGTCGAGGTCGTCGCGATCAGCGCGCAGAACGAGCTCGAGGTTCTCCAGATGCCCGAGGACGAACAGGAAGGCTGGCTCGAGGAGTTCGGTATCGAGGAGCTCAGTCGCGAGCCCCTCATCGCCGCGTCTTACCGGACCGCCGGACGCATCAGCTTCTTTACGGCCGGTGACAAAGAAGTGCGTGCGTGGACCGTCCGAGATGGCGATCCCGCCGTCGAGGCAGCCGGCGCGATTCACACGGACATCCAGCGTGGCTTCATCCGCGCGGAGATCGTCGGCTACTCCGACTACGTCGAGCACGGCGGCCTCAAGGGCGCAAAGGAGAAGGGCCTCCTGCGCCTCGAGGGGAAAGAATACGTCATGCAGGACGGAGACATCGTCGAGTTCCGGTTTTCCGTCTGAAAACGGAGTTTTCAGGCGGAAAGGTTACTTCCAGGGGGCTTTCGGGAAGCCCCCTCTCGATCGCGCTTCGCGCGATCGATTCACCCCGACCAGCACAGCTGTCCGGTGAGTCGCGTGTTCTCGGAAGAGTCGCGGTGCGCGGGTTACTTCCCGTCCGGGTGTAGCGACGAGTTTCCCTCAATCGACAGGGGGGGCGTGCCGAAGTACGAGGCATGGGGCAGCTCTTGTCGCGCTGGCGGCTGCCCGTGTATTTCGTCTCGTTCGAAGCTCGAGGAAGCGTTCGCTATGTCGAAGCGTCGTCTTTTCGGAACTGTCGCTCTTCTTCTCGTTCTCGTCGTCACGTCGCGCGGCCTGCGTGCGGACACCATCTACCTGACGAACGGAAACTTCATCGACGGTGTCGTGCTCCGCAAGACGGAGACGGGCGGTGTCGAGTTGCGTGTCGGTACGCGCGGCAAGGTCGAGATCGAGAAGGACATGATCCTCAAGATCGAGAAGAACGATCGCCTCGGATCGGATCAAGCGACGCGCATCGCCGGCCTCAAGCCCGACATCGAGAGCGACGACTCGAAGGCTCGCAAGCGTAAGGAAGCCTTCCGTCGTCGAATGAAGGTCGGCAAGGGGAAGAAGGGCAAGAAGTTCAGTCGTGATCGCGACCACGAGGACGACGAGGGCGACGACGAGGGCGACGACGAGGGCGAC
>CAYZGY010000905.1:0-3484 GCA_964478085.1 uncultured Planctomycetia bacterium | reverse complement strand
GGAGAGGGCCGCCGCCCAGATCGCCCGCATCATGGGAATCACCTCAGAGGAACCGCTTCATCTTCTCCCGAAGGACGAGACGGGCGCGATGAACTTTCGATTTGACCGTGCCGAGGGGCAGGTCGAATTGCGTTGCGATCGATTCGTAGGACTCGCCCGTGATATCACGAAGCACCACGAGCTCGCGGACTTCGGGCTCGAGGTCGAGGATCGCGGCTTCGAGCGCCTCCTTCACCTCTCGGCGCTCGAGCTGGCGGTGGGGCGTGTCGCCGTAGTGGGCGACGTCGACACCGCCGCCTTTGTCGGGGTCGTCCGTCGCGCCAGCGTTCGAGCCTCCGTGGATCGGAACCGTGGGGGCGGATCGCCTCTTCGCTGTGCGCTTCGTGTGGAACGAGCGCGCGCAGTTCGTCGTGATGCGGAGAATCCACGTGCGGAAGCGCGAGTCGCCACGAAAGTTCTCGAGCGCGCGGAAGGCTTTGATAAACGCTTCCTGCGCGACTTCGAGCGCATCCTGGTAGTTGCCCAGGAAGTACTGCGCGGCGTCGATGACGGCCTGCTGGTGGCGGACGACGAGGCGGTCGAAGGCGGTGCTGCTGCCGTTGCGGGCCGCGCAGACATCGGCCGCGTCCCGGTCTTCTGCCGGAGAGCGCCCGCCTTCCGGAGGACCGGCGCCTTCCGGAGGTCCGGCGTCTCCCGGAGGACCAGCGTCTCCCGCTGGGCCCTCAGGCGACGAGGGACTCGCCGGATCCAGCGCTTCTGCCACGACTTGCTTCTCCATACGCCACGGGACTCCGCATGACCGGCATTCTATCCGAGGCCGGGTTCCTGTGTATAGCGGACCCGAATCCTCGAAAGTTCACTCGACATCAGGAATGACGTCCGCGGAGCGTCCGTGATCCGTGAAAAAAAGCCCCGAATCTTCTCCGTTTCTCAGGATTTCTTCGCCTTCGGCGGCTCGTCCGGCGCGCTATCCGCAGCTTTCGGGTTTCGCTCGCGAAATCGGCGCATCATCTCACGCCAGTCCGTGAAAACGACGCCTTCGGACTCGAAGAACTTCTTGATCTCGGGGTCGGCGAAGAGCTTCGCCTCCATCGAGCGTTGTCGCCATGATCCGGTGATGCGACGTAGCGCGGGGCTCTCGTCCGAAGGGTGGAAGATGATCTCGGTGATGCCAGGTGAAAGAGACCGAACGAGCTTCTGAAAATTCTCGCGGAGCTCTTCGTAGGTTTCCCCGTCCGGCACGGCGTGGAAGTCGTCGAGCTTCGGTAGCGGGTAGTCCTTCGCGAGGCGGATCGACTCCTTCGTGATCGGGTAGCCCTGCTCGCGGAAACGTTTGACGATGGGTGGGGTCAGCTCGATGACCATCGCGGGAATGTCGTACTCGACCGCGACCTCGAGGTACGCCTTGGTGAAATCGAGACGTGCGTAGAGCGTTCCCATGTGCGTGTCGAGATGACCTGGCTTGAGTCCGCGCGATAGAGCTCTCTCGACTTGTGCGCGCACCTCGCGCTCGACCTCCTCGGCCGTCGCGTTCGTCGCGACCATGAGAACATTGCGCCAGAGGTATCCGTCTTGATCGACGAGACCCGGGACCTTCTTCCGCGGAGAGACAGGACCCCAGCGATAGTATTTCCATTCGCTCGTCAAGGTCAGGTGGAGACCGACGTCGAGCTTCGGACGCTTGCGCGCCCAGGCGACGAACTCGTCGGCCCACGGGCAAGTCATCATGACTGCGGCCGACTGGATCCGGCCTGCCTCGAGATAGCGTTCGGTCGAGAGGTTGGCCTCCGCGCACATGCCGACGTCGTCGGCGTGGAGGATGATCACGCGCTTGCCGACGGGGTAGCCGAGTCGCTCGGCCCAAGTTCGATGCTCAGCGTCTTGTGCGGAGAGCGCCGAGATGACGCTGACCGAGGCGACGCTGACCGAGGCGACGAGTAGAAGAAGAGGGATTCGGAATGTGCGCATATCGGAGTTCTCTTCAAATGGCTCTGTTCGCGTCATTGTACGCGCTCCAAGACTCTTTCCGGAGGTTGTTCTCGTGTCTCGCTTTGTCTTCGTCGTGTCCTTCCTGTTGCTCTCTGGGTCGGCCTTTGTGGAGCCAGCGCTCGCGTAGAATTCGCAGGAGCCGAGTTTCGAGCTGGCCTCGCCGTTCGTCGACGGTGCGATTCTGCAGAGCGGGATGCCCGTGCCCGTTTGGGGTCGGTCCGAGCCGGGCGCCGAGGTCTCGATCTCCTTCGCCGGTGAGGCACAGACAGCACGTGCGAGCGCGACGGGCGAATGGCGCGCGACGCGCGGTGAGCTCTCGAGGCGATAGGGAAAGAAACTGGCGCTACTCGATACCCTGCTCGACGAGCCAGCGCTCCGCGTCGAGCGCGGCCATGCAGCCCGTACCCGCAGCGCTGATCGCCTGGCGGTAGATCTTGTCGACGACGTCGCCGCACGCGAACACGCCGTCGACGTTCGTCATCGTGCGACCCGGTGTGACGAGGATGTAGCCCTGCTCGTCGACGTCGATCTGGTCGCCGAGGAACTTCGTGTTCGGGTCGTGACCGATGGCGTAGAAGAGTCCCGAGCACGGCAGCGTCCACTCTTCGTCCGTCTTGACGTTCTTGAGCTTCGCCGCCTCGAGCAGGTTGCTTCCTTCGACGTCGACGAGAACCGTGTCCCAGAGGATCTCGATCTTCTCGTTGTCGAACGCGCGCTGCTGCATGATCTTGCTCGCGCGCAGCTCGTCGCGACGGTGGACGAGGTAGACCTTGCTCGCGAACTTCGTCAGGTAGGTCGCCTCTTCGACGGCCGAGTCACCGCCGCCGATGACGACGAGCTCTTTGTTGCGGAAGACGGGAAGCGCGCCATCGCAGACGGCGCAGGCACTCATGCCCTTGCTCCAGAACTGATCCTCCGAGGGAACTTGCATGCGTCGCGCGGTCGCGCCCGTCGCGATGATGACGGTGTGCGTGTCGACTTCCTGGCTCGCGGTCTTGACGTGGAAGGGGCGCTTCGAGAGATCGACCTCGACGACGTCCTCTTGGAACGTCGTCGTGCCGAACTCGACGGCCTGCTTGCGGAAGAGATCCATCAGATCGGGGCCCGAGACTCCGCCGTTCGGGAAGCCGGGGTAGTTCTCGACCTCGGTCGTCGTCATCAGCTGGCCGCCCGGGATGCCGCCTGCGGAGAAGCCTTCGAGCATGAGGGGATCGAGGTTGGCGCGCGCGGCGTAAATCGCCGCGGTGAAGCCGGCGGGGCCGGATCCGATGATCGTGACCTTCTGCATCGTAAGCGTCTGTCCTTCGTTCGGAGCGTTTCGTCGTTCGGAGAGTTCAGAGGTCGGTCCGCGGCGGGCCGCAGAACCTTACAAAATAGCGAAGCCGCGGGGGAAATCCAGCGGCAGGCCGGCGGTTGAGCGATTCGCGACGTCCCGCTATTCTAAGTGCTCGCGTTCAGAAATCATTGTGCACATGAGCGGCGTCTTCACCCGCTC